>NZ_JAWNFK010000011.1:0-212912 GCF_034107965.1 Enterobacter sp. 61D5 | reverse complement strand
GGAACTGCCAGGCATCAAATTTAGCGTGCTGATATGGCTCAGTTGGTAGAGCGCACCCTTGGTAAGGGTGAGGTCCCCAGTTCGACTCTGGGTATCAGCACCACTTTATACTTAGGTTAAAGTTCGGCAAGAAGTAACAGAATTTGCCTGGCGGCTTTAGCGCGGTGGTCCCACCTGACCCCATGCCGAACTCAGAAGTGAAACGCCGTAGCGCCGATGGTAGTGTGGGGTCTCCCCATGTGAGAGTAGGGAACTGCCAGGCATCAAATAAGTGAAAAGGCCATCCGAAAGGATGGCCTTTTTGCGTTCATGCGCCGAAAAAAACGGTAGGCCGGGTAAGGCGAAGCCGCCACCCGGCAGAGCTAACGACTAATGAATCACCTGCGACAGGAATGCTCGCGTACGTTCTGACTTCGGATGGGCAAAGAACTCATCCGGCGGCGCCTGCTCAACAATCTCCCCACGGTCCATAAAGATCACCCGGTCGGCTACAGTTCGCGCAAACCCCATCTCATGCGTCACACACAGCATGGTCATGCCGGATTGTGCCAACCCAATCATGGTGTCCAGAACCTCTTTCACCATTTCAGGATCGAGGGCAGATGTCGGTTCATCAAACAGCATAATTTTCGGTTTCATACACAGAGAACGGGCGATAGCCACACGCTGCTGTTGGCCACCCGATATCTGGCCAGGGAACTTATTCGCATGCTCTGCGATACGTACGCGTTCCAGGTAGTGCATTGCCAACGCCTCCGCTTCCTTTTTCGGCATCTTTCGTACCCAAATCGGCGCAAGCGTACAGTTCTGCAGAACGGTCAGGTGCGGAAACAGATTAAAGTGCTGAAAGACCATTCCCACTTCCTGACGCAC
The DNA here is from genome assembly GCF_034107965.1 of Enterobacter sp. 61D5. Taxonomy (NCBI): domain Bacteria; kingdom Pseudomonadati; phylum Pseudomonadota; class Gammaproteobacteria; order Enterobacterales; family Enterobacteriaceae; genus Enterobacter; species Enterobacter sp. 61D5. The sequence continues at coordinate 212,039 of NZ_JAWNFK010000011.1, read as the reverse complement.
GCGTTCAATATTGCGGATATCTTCATTCAGCTCGATGCCATCCACCACGATGCGTCCTTGCTGATGCTCTTCAAGATGGTTAATGCAGCGAATGGTTGTGGATTTCCCGGATCCGGAAGGGCCGCACAGGACAATGCGCTCTCCCTGCTTGACCTTAAGATTAATGTCCTTCAGGACATGAAATTGTCCGTACCATTTATTCACATTTTCCAGCGTAATCATCGCGTCGGCGGGTGTCATAGTTATTTGGCTCATAATTTCCTCAGTGCGGTGTACGCCCGGTGTTAAAGCGCTTTTCCAGATGCTGGCTGTAGCGCGACATGCTAAAACAAAAGATCCAGTAGATCAGAGCTGCAAAGACATATCCCTCGGTGGACATACCCAGCCAGACAGGGTCAACGGTTGCCTGCTGCACGCTGCTAAAGAGATCGAACAATCCAATGATGATCACCAGGCTGGTATCCTTGAAGAGGGCAATGATCGTGTTGACCAGACCCGGAATGACCAGCTTGAGTGCTTGTGGAAGAATGACCAGTCCCTGCGTTTTCCAGTAACCGAGAGCCAGTGATTCCGCCGCTTCGTACTGGCCTTTAGGCAACGCCTGCAAACCACCTCGCACAACTTCAGCGACATAGGCGGACTGGAAGAGAATCACCCCCACCAGGGCACGGATCAGCTTGTCGATGGTTGTTCCCTCTGCCATAAACAGCGGCAGCATGACCGACGACATAAACAACACGGTGATAAGCGGTACGCCGCGCCAGAACTCAATGAAGATAACGGAGAGCACGCGGACGATCGGCATTTTTGAACGCCGTCCCAGGGCCAGTAAAATCCCCCACGGTAAAGCACCGGCTATCCCCACTGAAGCGATAATTAGCGTCAGCGTCAGCCCGCCCCACTGGCGTGTTTCAACGCGTTCCAGTCCCAGGAAACCGCCATACAACAGTACCCAGACAATAATCGGATAAACCACTGCCCAGCCGGCAATATAACGTCCACGATGAGGCAGCTTTTTCCAGAACATGGCTGCGACAGAAAGCAGGCCAATAACCAGCGCCAGATTAATCCGCCAGCGCTGTTCGTGCGGATACAATCCATACATGAACTGGCCGAAGCGCTCATGAATAAACACCCAGCAGGCGCCGGCTTTTGTGCAGTCTGCTCGGGTTGAACCGACCCAGTTGGCCTGTAAAAACGCCCAGTTCAGCAGGGGAGGAATCAATTCCCACATGAGCCACAGGCAGACAATCGTCAGCAGGCTGTTACTCCAGCTGGAGAACAGATTCTTACGCGCCCAGAGAATGAAACGCCCACCTGTCGAGTTGGCAGGGCGCGAGGAGTGCGACAGTATCGCTTTTGTCATCATAGATCCTTAGCGCTCGACCAGTGCTATACGGCGGTTATAAAGGTTCATCAGCAGTGAAATCACCAGGCTGATGATCAGATAGACAGACATCGTGATGGCGATGGTTTCGATGGCTTGTCCGGTCTGGTTAAGCACGGTTCCGGCGAAGAGTGACACCATATCCGGATAACCAATCGCAGCGGCCAGCGACGAGTTTTTGACAATATTGAGATACTGGCTGGTCAGGGGGGGAATGATGACCCGTAAAGCCTGCGGAATAATGACCTGGCGAAGCGTCACGGTATGGGGTAGTCCCAGCGAGCGTGCCGCCTCGTGCTGTCCATAAGGTACGGCCTGGATCCCTGCACGGATAATTTCTGCGATAAACGCGGACGTATAAATCGACAGCGCCAGCGTCAGGGCCGCCAGCTCGGGAATTAATACCATCCCGCCCTGAAAGTTAAAGCCCCGCAGATGTGGAATATCCCAGTGCAAAGCGGCCCCAAACAGCCAGTGTGCAATTAGCGGCAGGCTAACGATCAGGACAACTGCCGTGGGCCAGGTTCTACGAAGCTGACCGGTTTTGATCTGATGCTTGCGGTTAAAACGGAATACCCCCGCAGAGAGCGCAAGCGCTATCACCATCGCGCCGATAAAAGCGTACAGTCCTTCACCCGGCTGAGGAGAAGGAATGGATAACCCACGGTTACTCAGGAAAAACAGCTCAAATGCGTCGACGGCCTGGCGGGGACCGGGAAGGTTACGCAGTACGGCGAAATACCAGAAGAAGATCTGCAGGAGCGGGGGGATATTGCGGAACGTCTCGATATAAACGGTCGACAGTTTCCGCAGGAGCCAGTTTTCAGAAAGACGCGCCAGGCCAATAAAGAAGCCCAGTATCGACGCGAAGACGATACAAAGCGCCGATACCAACAGCGTATTCAGTAAACCGACCACGAATACGCGTCCGTACGTGTCACCTTCCTGGTAATCAATAAGGTGCTGAACAATGCCAAACCCCGCGCTGCGGTCTAAAAACGCGAAACCGGAGGTAATGCCGCGGTTATTCAGGTTGGTGATGGTGTTATGGATGAGATACACGGCGATGAGAACAACCGCAACAATAGCAATAATCTGGAATAGCCAGGCGCGGACCGCGGGATGAGAAAAGGATAGCGATCCTTTTACGGCTGAGCGGCGATGGGACATAAAGAAACCTCAGTAACCATGACTCTGGAGTGGGCACTGCCGGAGCAGTGCCCGTTACAGCTATGACTTAACGTACTGGTGGTGCGTACTGAATACCGCCGTTGTTCCAGAGATTGTTCTGGCCGCGTTTGATCTTCAGCGGGCTTTCCGATCCCACGTTGCGCTCAAAGATCTCAGAGTAGTTGCCCACCTGTTTGATGATGTTGTAAGCCCACTTGTTATCCAGCTTCAGATCCTTGCCGAAATCACCTTCTGTACCGAGCAGGTGTGCCATATCCGGGTTGGATGGCTTAGCGGCTTTTTCATCAACGTTTTTGGAATTGATGCCCATCTCTTCTGCGTTCAGCATGGCAAACAGCGTCCAGCGAACGATAGAGAACCAGTCTTCATCGCCGCGACGAACGACGGGGCCGAGAGGCTCTTTGGAGATCACTTCAGGCAGGACAATCCACTCTGCCGGGTTGCTCAGCTTAATGCGTAGGGCATACAGCTGTGACTGGTCAGAGGCCAGCGTGTCGCAACGGCCGGATTCCAGCGCTTTGGCCGATTCATCCGAGCGGTCGAATGTCACCGGGGTGTATTTCATGTTGTTTGCTTTGAAATAATCCGCGACGTTCAGCTCGGTATCGGTGCCCGCCTGGATACAAACGGTGGCACCATCCAGTTCCTTAGCGCTTTTCAGGCCGGCTTTATTGTGGGTCAGGAAGCCGATGCCGTCATAATAGGTCACGCCCGTAAATGACATCCCCATGCCTGCATCGCGGGAGGAGGTCCAGGTGGTGTTACGGGAAAGCATGTCGACCTCGCCGGACTGCAGCGCCGTAAAGCGTTCTTTCGCCGTCAGCGGGGTATATTTTACTTTGCTGTCATCGCCAAAAACGGCGGCTGCAACGCCACGGCAGACATCCACATCAATACCGGTAAATTTGCCGTTCGCATCGGCATAAGAGAAGCCAGGCAAACCGTCACTGATACCACATTGAACAAAACCTTTCTTTTTAACGGCATCCAGTGTCGTTCCCGCATGGGCTTGACCGCCTACGGCAAACAACATGCCTGCAGCGGCCAGGCTGGCTATCATCGTCTTTTTCATAATGCATCCTGTGTGGCGTAATTTATCGTTATAGAGGCGTTTTTAAACGCTTTACCTGTCTGTGGCTTTGGCCAACGTTTATAAAGCAAACGTAATGCCAGTTTTGCGTTCGACAAAATAAGAGACGAGTGAACGCTTAATGCTGAGTGTAGACAGGCTTAAATAAAACGAGCGCCCCGAAACGGTGCGAAATTACAACCTGTGCCACAAATTGGAGCAAAAGTTTCGAGTCGCGTCAGGAAAAAGAAGAGATAGTTTTCAGCGTGAATATTGGCAGGGTATTCAATAATATTAATGTGTGAAAATCATCACGATAGAACAGGTAATTTGAATGAGTATGCGAAAAAGCTGTGACTGACTTCAGGCTTGGATTAATTATGTGAATAGATACGGGGCTATTTTTTTACTTATTTGAAAATACTGCACTCATTAAAAGCAAAAGCGCGGCCAGAGCCGCGCTTTCTCAACAGATTTTACCTGGTCAGGGCAACAATACCCAGCGTCAGACCCGCTACTGCGGCAGCACCGCCGGCGATAGCACCCGCAGTCTCCCAGTTATCCTGGGTGGTGCCTTTCATACAGGTATTGGTATGAACCAGTCGGCCCTGGTCGTCGTAAACCGGTACACATGGAGAGTCGTGCGCGCAACCAGCAAGCAGCGCAGCGAGAAGTGCAACGGAAATGAATCTTTTCATGATGTTACCTCAGTATTATTTCTCATCCGCCATAAAGCCAGGAGGGCTATTAACGAACTGGCGGTTATTTTACCACCCAGGTAAGTCCTCGTTACACGAGGAATAATCTCAAATTATGTAGTTTGTAAAATTTGTGGAGAAAAGTCGGTTTTAGGAGGAATTAATTAAGACATTATGAAGATGCAAGAGGCTGTTTTTACTTAATGCAAATCATCATATTTTTAACACTGCCTTCATGTAAAGCCTAATTTATTGTTTATGTTAAAAATAAAAAAAAGGCACCAGAGGTGCCTTTTCAGGGAAACATTACTCTTTATGATTAGTAAACCGTCGCCGAACAACCACAAAGAAGACGGGCACGAAGAAAATCGCCAGAAGCGTTGCGGAAAGCATTCCCCCCATAACGCCCGTACCGACGGCGTTTTGCGCGCCGCTCCCGGCCCCGGAGCTGATCACCAGCGGCATGACGCCAAGGATAAAGGCCAGGGAAGTCATCAGGATCGGTCGAAGGCGCATCCTGGATGCTTCCAGCGTGGCTTCAATAATGCCTTTGCCTTCTTTATCCATCAGGTCTTTAGCAAATTCGACGATCAGGATGGCGTTTTTCGCCGATAAACCAATCGTCGTCAGCAGGCCGACCTGGAAATAGACGTCATTATTTAACCCGCGCAGCGACGCTGCGAGAAGAGCCCCAATGACTCCCAGCGGCACAACCAGCATGACGGAGAACGGAATGGACCAGCTTTCATACAGCGCTGCCAGACACAGGAACACCACGATCAGTGAAATGGCGTACAGGGCAGGCGCCTGGTTACCCGAGAGCCGCTCCTGATAAGACATTCCCGTCCAGTCATAGCCGATGCCGGAAGGCAGTTTTGCCGCGAGACTTTCCATCATAACCATGGCCTCACCGGTACTTTTACCTTGGGCTGATTCACCCAGGATCTCCATAGAGGGCATCCCGTTATAGCGCTCCAGACGAGGTGAACCATAGACCCAATGAGCGGTGCTAAAGGCTGAGAACGGAACCATTTCCCCATTCGCGCTGCGCACGTAAAGGCTGTTAATATCTCCTGGCAACATACGGAATTTTGCGTCGGCCTGTACGTAGACCTTTTTCACTCGTCCATGGTCGATAAAGTCGTTCACATAGGTGCTACCTAAGGCCGTCGAAATCGTCTGGTTGACGTCAGAAAGACTGACGCCCAGCGCCTGTGCTTTCTCCTGATCGACATCCAGCTTGAACTGTGGCGTATCTTCAAGGCCGTTAGGGCGCACGTTAACCAGCAGGTCAGGGTGCTTTTTCACCATGCTAAGTAGTTGGTTACGCGCCTGCGTCAGCTGGGTATGCCCCATGTTAGCCTGATCGATCAATTCAAAGTCGAAGCCCGTGGCGGTACCCAGCTCAAGAATTGCAGGCAGGTTAAACGGAAACACAAGGCCATCTTTAATATGACTGAAGGCTTTCGTCGCGCGACCCACAATGGCTTCGACGCTATTTTCCGACCCCTGGCGCTCCTCCCAGGGCTTCAGGCTGACAAATGCAATACCGGAGTTCTGACCCTGGCCGCTAAAGCTAAAGCCGTTTACGGTAAAGACGGATTCAACGTTCGCCTTTTCGTTGTTCAGATAGTAGTCCTGAACCTGGTCGAGGACCTGCTGAGTACGCGTCTGGGTAGCACCTGCCGGGAGTTGGACCATCGTCATAAACACCCCCTGATCCTCTTCGGGCAGGAAGGAGGTGGGCAAACGCAAGAAGAGCACCGCCATCCCACCAACAATAATGACGTACACCACCAGATAGCGGCCTGTCTTACGCAAAATACCGCTCACGCTGTTGCTGTAGTGCTCTACGCTTTTATCAAAGAGCGCATTAAACCAGCCGAAGAAGCCACCTTTTTTCTCATGATGGTCTACGGGCTTAAGCAACGTTGCGCAGAGTGCAGGCGTCAGGATGAGCGCAACCAGTACGGACAACGCCATAGCGGAAACGATAGTCAGCGAGAACTGGCGATAGATCGCCCCCGTCGAGCCGCCAAAAAAGGCCATCGGGATAAAGACCGCCGAGAGAACCATAGCGATCCCCACCAGTGCGCCCTGGATCTGCTCCATCGACTTCTGCGTGGCCTCTTTCGGCGGCAGTTTGTCCTCGACCATTACGCGTTCAACGTTCTCTACGACCACGATAGCGTCATCAACCAGCAGACCTATCGCCAGCACCATGCCGAACATCGTCAGGGTATTGATAGAGAAACCGAATGCCGCCAGAACCGCGAAGGTACCCAGCAGAACGACCGGCACCGCGATAGTTGGGATGAGGGTCGCGCGCAGGTTTTGCAGGAACAGGTACATGACCAGGAAGACAAGAATGATTGCTTCAAACAGGGTCTTCACCACTTCGTGAATGGAGATCTTCACAAAAGGCGTGGTGTCATAGGGATAGACCACTTTCAGCCCCTGCGGGAAGAACTGCTGCAGTTGCGCCAGCTTGCTCTTAATGGCTGCCGCAGTGTCCAGCGCATTTGCCCCGGTTGCCAGCTTAATCCCTAGGCCGGTTGCCGCCTGCCCGTTAATTTTAGTGACCATGTTGTAGTTTTCGCCACCCAGCTCAATGCGAGCCACGTCCTTCAGATGAACCATCGAGCCGTCCTGATTCACCCTGAGCGTTACGCGGCCAAACTCCTCCGGTGATTTCAGGCGGGTTTGCGCGATGATTGAGGCATTCAGCTGTTGTCCTGGAATGGACGGCGTTCCGCCCAGCTGGCCTGCCGCTATCTGATCGTTCTGCGTTTTCAGCTGGTTGATAATATCCAGCGGCGTCAGCTGGTATTTGTTCATCGCGTTGCTGTCGAGCCAGATGCGCATCGCATACTGAGCGCCAAACAGCTGAACGTCACCGACACCAGACGTTCGGCTGATGGCATCTTTGACGTTTGAGGCGACATAGTCAGAGATGTCATCCTGCGTGAGACTTTTGTTGTCTGAAACAAAACCGGCGACAAGCAGGAAGCTACTGCTGGATTTCTCCACGCCAATCCCTTGCTGCTGAACCTCTTGCGGCAGCAGCGGCATGGCGAGCTGCAGCTTGTTCTGTACCTGCACCTGGGCGATGTCCGGGTCGGTTCCTGACTCGAAGGTCAGGGTGATGGTGACGTTACCCGCTGAATCGCTGGTGGATGACATATACATTAGGTTATCGATACCGTTCATATTCTGTTCGATAACCTGGGTCACGGTGTCCTGCACCGTTTGAGCATCCGCTCCCGGGTAGGTCGCGGAAATCGCCACGGCGGGAGGGGCAATGGTTGGATACTGTGCTACGGGGAGTTTGAGAATGGCCAGCCCGCCTGCAATCATCAAAATGATGGCAAGTACCCAGGCGAAAACCGGTCTCTGAATAAAGAAATTAGCCATGTCGTCGTCCCTTAACCGGTTGGAGTCGTGGTGGTATCCGGCGTGGCGACGACGGTTACCCCTGGTCCGACTTTCTGTAGCCCGCTGACAATCACGCGGTCACCGTTTTTCAGCCCTTCCGTCACCAGCCAGCGATCGCCAATTGCCTGAGGGGCTACGACGGTTCTCGACTCAACCTGGTTTTTATCGTTCACCACCAGAACGGTTGCATCGCCTCGCGGTGTACGGGTCACGCCTTGCTGTGGAACCAGAATCGCGTCCGGCTGGGTGCCTTCATCAATACGGGCGCGAACAAACATGCCGGGTAATAACAGATGCTGAGGGTTCGGGAAAATGGCGCGCAGGGTAATCGAGCCGGTGCTTTCATCGACCGTTACGTCAGAGAACTGCAATGTGCCTTTCAGCGGATAGGGCTGTCCGTTCTCCATCAGCAGTTCAACGCTGCTGGCGGTATCGCCTTTTTGCAGGCTGGTCTGTTTCAGGCGCATAAAATCATTACTGGACTGGGTGACATCGACATAAATCGGATCGAGCTGTTGGACCGTTGCCAGTGCTGCGGCTTGCCCGTTCGTCACCAGCGCCCCTTCGGTCACGCTGGATTTCCCGATGCGGCCATCAACAGGAGAGGTCACTTTGGTGTAGGCAAGATTGATACGTGCGCTTTCAACGCCGGCTTTTGCAGCAACAACGCTGGCATCTGCCTGCTGAGCCGTCGCCACGGCCTGGTCATACTCCTGCTTACTGACATACTGGGTGCCTACCAGCGGGAGATAGCGTTTCACGGTCAGGTGCGCAATATTGGCCGCTGCCTGAGCCTTCGCCAGTTCGCCTTTCGCGCTGTCATAGGCTGCCTGATAGGTCGCAGGATCAATCTGGTACAGTGATTCACCTGCTTTTACATCGCTACCTTCCGCGAAGTTGCGGCGCAGGATTATGCCGCTAACCTGAGGACGAACCTCCGCAACGCGAAATGCATCTGTTCTGCCCGGCAGTTCAGTGGTGACAGCCAGAGGCGCGCTTTTCACAATATGCACGCTGACCTGAGGCGCCTGCTGGTGTTGTTGATTTTCCTGACCATCGCATCCAGTAAGCAGTACCGCGCAGACAATGAAACCGGATAAGGGCAAGCGTCTGAAATGATTCGTCATTACTGTTCCTTTAAATACCCATTAACCGATATATACCGCGAATCGGTGGTGGGGCAGAGGGATAAAAATAAAATGTGGCTGCATATAATAATGAGTATGTTTAATCTTTTTTAATTTATAAGTGCGAATGACCATGCTTGTAGAAAAATCAGAATCAAACCATGTCCATTCAGAGATATACTTCATGTATATTAATCAGGTAAGTAAACTTAATGCTTCTTATTATTCATAGTGTCAATTTAATTGATTTGATATATTTGTATTAATTATGGATTAATGGCGGTGACTTTTTTTGTGCAAAATTAAAACGGGTTTTAGTGAATACTTACATTTGTATGAAAGCAATATTACCTTTAAACCTTTTGAGTCACGAGTAGTTGCCTATGGCGCGTAAAAAGAAAGAAGAAGCTCAACAAACTCGGCAGAAACTGATTGAGGCAGCTATCGGACAGTTTGCGACGCGTGGCGTAGCCAGCACGACGCTGACGGATATCGCTGATGCTGCTAAAGTGACGCGCGGTGCGATCTACTGGCACTTCACCAGTAAATCTGAAATATTTAATGCCATCTGGGAACAGCAATTACCCCTTCGCGATATGATTCGCGACAGGCTTTCCGTTTCCGATAGTGACGATCCCTTGTTAAAACTTCGTGAGCAATTTATTACCGCGCTGCAGTATATTGCCCATGAACCCCGGCAATGTGCGCTTTTACAAATTTTGTATCATAAGTGTGAGTTTAGCAGTGATATGATTTCAGAGCGTGAAATCAGAAAGCGTATTGGATTCAATGATGACACGCTACGTGCCGTGCTGGAGACCTGTATTTCGCGAAACATCATTTCGCCACAGGTGAATGTTGATCTCACCTTGATTGTATTCCACGGTTTTTTTAGCGGAATAATTAAAAACTGGTTAATGAATAACGACAGTTTTAATCTTTATCAGCAGGCTCCCGCTCTGGTCGATAGCATACTGGCGACACTCCCGGTTATTCGCGTGTCGCCAGATGAGGGTGCTTACTGTTCAGCGCCGGGTAACATTTCCCCTCGGGCACAAAGTGCCTCTATGGTCTGCGCGCTAACGGGTTTACCTAACAGATAACCCTGAAGGGTGTTACAGCCAAGCTCGGTTAAAAAGGCTTGCTGCGCTTCGGTTTCCACACCTTCAGCCACGACTTTCAGGTTAAGTGTTTTAGCGAGAGCCACAATTGCTGAGACAATAGTGGCATCCTCGCTCTCGCCGCTGAGCTCTTTCACAAACGCCCTGTCGATTTTCAATTCGCAGGCCGGTAAGCGCTTGAGATACAGCAGGCTCGAATATCCGGTGCCAAAATCATCAATGGAGGCCTTCACGCCTGCATCCGTCAGCTCTGTTAGCACGCGTACGCTTTCATCCGGGTTGCTCATCGCCGTGGTTTCCGTCACTTCGAGGATCAACATTTCCGGTGGCACCTGGTGAAGTGCCAGGCAGTCGAGAACCGTTTTAACCAGCGAAGGTTGTTCAAACTGCAGTGTCGACAGATTTACCGCCATTGACCAGCTTTGATGCCCCTGGAGATGCCATTCCCGCAGCTGACGGCAGGCTTCATGAATCACCCAGTTGCCAATGGGGACGATTAGCCCCGTTTTTTCCGCCAGCGGCAGAAAAAGGTCCGGCGTCAGTAGCCCCTGCTTAGGATGCTGCCAGCGCAATAACGCCTCGAATCCGAGGACCGGGCCCGCCGGGGCGTGAAATTTTGGCTGATACAGCAGGCGCAGCTCATTGCGATCGATTGCCATCCACAGATCGTTCATTAACTGGAGATGGGTCTGCGCCAGGGTGTTCATCGAGGGCTGGAAAAAGTGGTAACCGTTACGGCCCATATGCTTCGTGTGATACATCGCCGCGTCGGCGTTAAACATCAGCTCACGCTCGGTTTTGCCGTCGTGAGGGTACAGTGCGATACCAATGCTGAGGGTCACTACCAGTTCATAGGGGCTGAGATTGAATGGGCTATCGATCGCGCGCACCAGCGAATTTGCCAGCGATGCCGCGTCGTCCGGACCTTCTCCCTCTGCCAGCAGAACAAATTCATCACCGCCGATACGTGCAAGGGTGAACTGGCCTTTCAGAAGAAGCAGCAGACGCTGCGTAACGGCGACCAGCAGCCTGTCACCGACATCATGGCCGTAGGCATCATTGATGGCTTTAAAGCCGTCAAGATCCATGAACATCAGGGCAAAGTGGTTCCCTTCACGATCGGCTTTGCTGATGGCCTGATCGAGTCTATCTTCCAGCAGGATACGGTTAGGCAGACGCGTCAGGGTATCGTGCAGGGCCAGTTGAGCGAGTTCCCGGTTAGCTTCTGCCAGCGACGAGGCCAGAAGGGCGGTGCGTGCCTGAAGGCGGGCATCCAGCATCGACACCAGCAGGGTGATCCCAAGAATAGAGAGCGCGACGACGCTGACCAGCACCGCCAGCCAGCTCCCGTTAATCCCCTCATGATGAACCATTGTGGACATGGGAAACTGCGCCGCTTTCATCCCGGCATAGTGCATGCCGGCAATGGCAATACCCATCGTGATGGCGGCACCCATGCGCATCAGCACGACCTGCGCGGCTTCGCGACGCAGGCGGAAGGTGAGCCATAATGCCGCGAGCGAAGCGGCAAGCGCAATCACGACCGAAATGGCCACCCACATCTTGTCCCAGATAATCCCGGGCATCACCTCCAGCGCCGCCATGCCGGTGTAATGCATAGCAACAATACCGCTTCCCATCACCAGCGCGCCGGGCAACAGTCGGCGCAGGCGTAGTTGCTCGCAGCTCACGAGCCATAGCGCAAACAGCGACGAACCTACGGCGATGACCATGGATAACACCGTCAGGGTGGCGTTGTAGCTCATGCTCATGGAGAGGTCCTTCGCCAGCATGCCGATAAAATGCATGGCCCACACGCCAATCCCCATAGCAATACCGCCGCCAGCCAGCCAGACGCGGGCAGCGACGCCCTCACTCCCGGCGACGCGTGCAGCCATGTTCAGCGCGGTATACGCAGCAAGAATGGCAACAACAAAGGAGAGGACGACAAGGATAGGGTTGTATTGGCTGACCAGCATGGACGGTTCTACTCGAGTGTGGGGTTACGCTAGAGCGGTTGAGAAGGGCGAGACATTATCACCGTCAGGTAATGGCTCAAAGGGATTTAAATCCCCGTTTTTAGTGGGTAATAACGGGGTGGTTTGCGCAATCGGGCGGTTAGTCGAGCTCTGAGCAGTTTACGAGTTTCAGCGGATTGACAGAGTTCATATTGCGACACTTATCGGTTTCGGTGCTCATCAGTTCAATCCACTGCATCAGGAGTGCATCGAAAATGAGAACGGAGATTGCAAAAACAACCAGCCACCAGTATTTACGAATCATTGTGTCATTCCGCGGGAAGATCGCCAGTAAGGTGGGGGAAATATACACGAAAAACCGTGGTTGAAAAGCGGGAGAGGCGAAGGTTTACAATGCGTTGACGGAGAAGCGCAGGTAATAAAAAAGGCGCTTCCCCATGCCGAAGAGCGCCTTTTTAAACAAGCATTTAACTGATTAGTATCAGTTCATGCCGTATTTTTTCAGTTTCTTACGCAGAGTACCACGGTTGATACCCATCATCAGCGCAGCGCGGGTTTGGTTACCGCGGGTGTATTGCATCACCATGTCCAACAGTGGCTGTTCAACTTCAGCCAATACCAGCTCATACAGATCATTAACATCCTGACCATTCAGTTGAGCAAAATAGTTCTTCAGTGCCTGTTTAACCGAGTCACGCAGGGGCTTTTGAGTTACCTGGTCCTGAGAGTTAACGGTAGAAACGGTCAGTACGTCAGAATTTACGCGTTGTTCGAACATAGTTCTGTCAGCTCTTTATTTCATTACGCAAGATTTTCGAAGTATGCCTCCAACGCCTCCAGCTGTACGCTGGCATCCTCTATGGCGTTGAATGTGCGCCGAAACTGGTCATCTGGAGCGTGCTCCTGGAGATACCAGGAGACGTGTTTACGCGCAATTCGGTACCCTTTTGCCTGACCGTAGTGGTCATGCAGTTCCCGAACATGCGAACAAAGCAAACGCTTAACCTCTGCCAGAGGCAGCGGGGCAAGCAGCTCCCCAGTGTCCAGATAATGCTGGATTTCCCGGAAGATCCAGGGTCTTCCCTGAGCTGCACGTCCTATCATCAGAGCATCAGCTCCCGTATAGTCGAGTACAGCCCTGGCTTTAAGCGGGTCAGTTATGTCGCCATTCGCGATAATCGGAATGGAAACTTTCTGCTTAACTGCCCGAATGCTGTCGTATTCAGCTTCACCGTTGAACAAACAGGCGCGAGTGCGTCCATGGATGGTCAGGGCCTGAATGCCACAGTCTTCGGCCAGTTGGGCAATCTCTACACAGTTACGGTGTTCCGGCGACCAACCCGTGCGAATCTTCAACGTAACAGGAACGTCCACCGCGCTGACAACCGCCGTCAGGATAGCTTTCACCTGGTCGGGGTATTGCAGAAGGGCTGAACCTGCAAGCTTGCGATTCACCTTTTTGGCCGGGCACCCCATATTAATATCAATAATCTGGGCACCACTTTCCACGTTAATCCGCGCGGCATCTGCCATCTCTTCAGGCACGCTTCCGGCAATTTGCACGGTGCGAATACCTGGTTCATCAACGTGCACCATCCGAAGGCGGGATTTATCGCTTTCCCAAACCTGCGGGTTAGACGACATCATCTCGGATACGGTTAAACCGGCTCCCATCTCATAGCACAGCGTCCTGAACGGCCGGTCTGTAATACCTGCCATTGGGGCTGCGATCAGGCGATTTCTAAGCTGGTGGTGTCCGATGCGCATGAGTTAAGAAATGACCATACTGTGACTGCAAGGCGGCGTATATTACGCATTTTTTGCACGAGATGAAAGGCCAAACTTTGAACAATCCACTGTTGTAGATCAAGGAATCGCCACCCAATCTTCCCGTTAAAAATTATTCATTATTTAAATCATTAAGTTATATAATAATGGTTATTTTATGGGCGCTTACAATTTCCCGTAACTTCTCATCATTTCTGAATAAATGCGTCGCTGAAGCGGGATAATCTGCTGTTTTTAGCAGCAGATTTCCCTTCTTCTTTGCGATCTGCGTCGCATTTTAGAACATGATCGTCATGCGAAAAATGCGTGTTATTCGACCACGACGCGCCCATGCAGTGACTGTACCGGACGGTTATTATCGTGATGCATTGTCTGGGTGAATCTGGCAAGTTGTTCTGCAGAAACCGTCAGGGGCTGTTTAAGTACAATCCAGGTAACGCCTTCTGAACACGGTGGAGTGGTCAGTGAACCGCTAAAGCGCCAGTACGTTTTATTTTTTGGCAGCAGTTTGTTCAGGTTGAGATCCTGTTTGATGGAGACGTTCTGCTCGGCCTGCTGAGGCATAACGCGCCACAGTTTTTCAAGCTCCGGGTTTGCGGCCCCTTTATCAAACATGACCGCCACCACCGTCAGTTCCCCACTGGCATTTTTATGAACCAGATGCATTTCCATCGCGTATCTCTTGCCATGTACGGTGTTTTCGCTCGGCGCGTGGAAATGGAACTGCTGTAACGTCCAGGATTGCTTATCGAGAGTAAGAGTATCGCGGGTGTTCGCCTGTTCACCTGCCTGAATGGTATGGCCATTGTTCGTCAGTGTAACAGGGCCATCAACGTAGTGGGTTTGTAGCGGGGAGAGATGGGCGATAGCGGTCGAATCAATATTAATAGGGGACTGGTTCATTCCGCTTTGACAGGTCTTATATGCCTCGTCCATCTCGCCCCAGTGTTGCGGTGAACCTTCCCCTTCATAGCTCCAGTGTGATGCGAATGCTGAAGCCGAGATCATGCTCAGCGCCAGCAGCGCTGCCTTGCCTGTAACTTGTGTCATCATATTCTTCCGGTGAATTTTTGTAATACAAATCAACATGATTTGTAGGGTTATTTTACCGGAGAATGAACGGGGGAGAGAGGATTATCAGAGGGGGAGAGGCGTGGTCAGATGACCACGCCAGATTCTTATTTTTTACGGCCGGTGATGCGGCACCACTCTTCTTTTTCCACGACCGGGTCGAGGGCAAAGAGATCGGCGTAGGCTTCACACACGCTGTCGGCCTGGCTCGCCAGGATACCGGAAAGCCCCAGCAGACCGCCCTCAACGGGCAGCACACTGATTAACGGAGCCAGTTCGCGCAGTGGGCCCGCCAGAATGTTTGCGACCACCACATCGGCTTTCATGGCTTCTGGCTGAGCATCCGGCAGATACAGCTCCAGACGATCGGAGACGCCGTTACGCTCGGCATTATCGCGGCTGGCCTGAATCGCCTGCGGATCGATATCGATCCCGATGGCTTTTGCCGCGCCCAGCTTCAGGGCTGCAATCGCGAGGATCCCGGATCCACAGCCGAAGTCGATCACGGTCTTACCGTCCAGATCCAGACCATCCAGCCACTGCAGGCACAGAGACGTAGTGGGGTGAGTGCCGGTACCAAACGCCAGACCCGGGTCGAGCATCACGTTGACCGCATTCTCGTCCGGGACGTCGCGCCAGCTTGGGCAGATCCACAGACGTTTGCCGAACTGCATCGGGTGGAAGTTATCCATCCACTCGCGTTCCCAGTCTTTGTCTTCCAGCTGTTCGATTTTGTGCACGAAACCCGCACCCAGCAGAGGATGATTCTCCAGAATCGCGACAACCTCTTTCATATCGGTTTCTGCATCAAACAGGCCAATAACGTCGGTATCACCCCACAGGCGGGTTTCGCCCGGCAGCGGCTCAAAGACCGGCGTGTCATGCGTGTCCTGGAAGGTGATAGAGACCGACCCGGCCTCCATCAGCGCATCGCTCAGTTCCTCGGCGTTCGCGCCGGTTGTGTTCAGTTTTAGTTGGATCCACGGCATGGCAAAACTCTTTATTTATCAGTAGAAATCATAGCAGGTTGTGGGACGGGCTGACCGAAACGGTTCCCCACCACAAACGCCAGTAAACTTAGCAGTAACGAAGGCACAATCGGATGGAAGCCCAGGTACTGAATTTTAAACGTTGCGAGGACGGCGTAAAGCACGCCGCCGACAATCATCGCGCTCAGCGCACCGGCGGCATTCGCGCGCTCCCAGTAGAGCCCTAACACCAGCGGCCACAGGAATACCGCTTCAAGCCCACCAAATGCCAGCAGGTTCAGCCAGATGATCATCTCCGGCGGGCGCCACGCGGCTAACAGCAGCAATGCCCCTAACGCCAGAGTAATAACGGCCGACATGCGCTTCAGGCGCCGTTCATTCTCTGCCTGCTCAGGACGCAGGTTCAGATAGAGATCTTTAATGATCGTAGCGGAACTTTGCAGCAGCTGAGCGTTGATGGTCGACATAATGGCGGCCATCGGTGCGGCGAGGAAGATCCCGGCGGCAAATGGCGGCAGTACTTTAACCATCAGGGTTGGGATAACCAGATCGGGTACGGTAAGGTCAGGAATAACTGCCCGACCTAACGCGCCTGCCAGGTGCATACCAAACATCAGGATTGCGACAACGATAGTGCCGATAATGATACCTCTGTGCACGGCTTTGCTGTCTTTGTAAGAGATACAGCGCACGGCAGTATGCGGCAGCCCAATCACCCCAAAGCACACCAACACCCAGAACGAGGTCATAAAGGTTGGCGAAAGGATGTCATCCGCGCCCTGCGGAGAGACCAGTTTCGGGTCGATGGCTTCCAGCGTTTCGACGGCGTGGCTCAGGCCACCCGCGGCATGCACAATGCCGACCAGCAGAACCAGAGTGCCAACAAGCATTACCAAACCCTGCATCGTATCGTTCAGCACGCTGGCGCGGAATCCGCCAAACGCGGTATACAGTGCAATGCTGACTCCAAAGATGATCAAGCCTGTCTCGTAGGGGATCCCGGCCGCCGTTTCCAGCAGGCGTGCCCCGCCGATAAACTGCACCGTCATTGCGCCAATAAAGGCCACCAGCAGGCTTAAGCTGGCCAGCCACACCAGTAAACGGCTCTGATAGCGGGCAAACAGCATATCGTTGAGCGTCACGGCATTATAACGGCGCGCCAGAATGGCAAATTTTTTACCCAGTATGCCCAGCGAGAGCCAGACGGCAGGAAGCTGGATCATCGCCAGTAGCACCCAGCCTAACCCGTATTTATAGGCTGCACCGGGCCCGCCGATAAACGAACTGGCGCTGATGTAGGTCGCGGTCAGCGTCATGGCCAGCACGACGCCGCCCATCGAGCGGCTGCCAAGAAAATACTCGTTCAGGAAGGTGCCCGTCGTTCTTTTACGCATGGCGTAAATGGATAAACCAAACACCACTAACAAGTAAGCGATAAGCGGCAGAATGACTTCAAGCTGCATCATCGTCCTCCAGCGGAATATCGCGATAGATGAATTTCACCATTGCCCAGCACAGCAGGATGAAGACCAGCGGTACCAGCAGACACGCCATTTCGAACCAGTGCGGCAGGCCGGTGATGCCAATAGCTGAGTCAGGTAAGTAAGCAGTTACTAACCACGCTGCGAGATAGAGAAGGGTCAGCCACAGCGCCCAGCGCGCTTCTTTATGGGCCTGAACAAAACGTTTGTCCATTTTTTGTCCCTTGTGGATGAAGAAAGCGGGGATTGTACATGATGAGGCTTTCCAGGCCCCAGAAATAAAAAAGGCCGGATAATCCGGCCTTTTAGCAACACAGGTCTCTTACTTCTCGTTCAGACCGAGTTTTTTCTCCAGATAGTGGATGTTGGTTCCACCATTCTGGAAGTGCTCGTCGCTCATGATACGCATCTGAAGATCAACGTTGGTTTTGATACCGTCGATGATCAGCTCCTGCAGGGCGTTTTTCATGCGGGCAATCGCCACGTCACGGTTTTCGCCGTAGCAGATAAGCTTGCCGATCATTGAGTCATAGTACGGCGGTACGGTGTAACCGGCGTAGATATGAGACTCCCAGCGCACACCAAAGCCACCCGGCGCGTGGAAACGCGTGATTTTACCCGGGCTTGGCAGGAAGGTGTTCGGGTCTTCGGCGTTAATACGGCACTCTACCGCATGGCCTTTCACCACAACTTCTTCCTGCTTGATGGACAGCGGCTGGCCTGCAGCGATACGCAGCTGTTCTTTGATCAGGTCAACGCCGGTGATCATTTCGGTAACCGGGTGTTCAACCTGAATACGGGTGTTCATTTCGATGAAATAGAACTCGCCGTTCTCGAACAGGAACTCAAAGGTACCTGCACCGCGATAGCCGATATCGACACACGCTTTGGAGCAACGCTCGCCGATGTAGCGACGTAGTTCCGGAGTAATGCCCGGTGCTGGCGCTTCTTCGACCACTTTCTGGTGACGACGCTGCATGGAGCAGTCACGTTCTGCCAGATAGATCGCGTTACCCTGACCGTCAGCCAGCACCTGAATTTCGATGTGGCGTGGGTTTTCCAGGTATTTTTCCATGTACACCATGTCATTGCTGAAAGCGGCTTTCGCTTCTGCTTTGGTCATGGAGATGGACTGCGCCAGTTCAGCATCGCTGCGCACAACGCGCATACCGCGACCGCCGCCGCCGCCGGACGCCTTGATGATAACCGGATAGCCAATGCGTTTAGCATGAGCACGGTTAGCATCCATGTCGTCGGTCAGAGGGCCGTCAGAGCCTGGTACGGTTGGAACACCGGCTTTTTTCATCGCGGTGATTGCAGACACTTTGTCGCCCATCAGGCGGATGGTGTCGGCTTTCGGGCCGATGAAGATGAAGCCAGAGCGTTCAACCTGCTCAGCAAAGTTGGCGTTCTCAGAGAGGAAGCCGTAACCCGGATGAATTGCCACCGCGCCGGTGATTTCAGCGGCGCTGATGATAGCCGGGATGTTCAGATAGCTTTTTACGGACGGAGCCGGGCCAATACAGACCGTCTCATCCGCCAGCAATACGTGTTTTAAATCGCGATCCGCGCTTGAGTGCACAGCGACGGTCTTGATGCCCAGTTCTTTACAGGCACGAAGAATACGCAGTGCGATCTCGCCGCGGTTGGCGATAACAATTTTATCCAGCATGTACGCCTCGTTACTCGATGACGACCAGCGGCTCGTCAAATTCAACCGGCTGACCACTTTCGACCAGAATCGCTTTCACAGTACCTGATTTGTCTGCTTCGATCTGGTTCATCATTTTCATCGCTTCAACGATGCACAGGGTATCGCCTACGTTGACTTTCTGACCCACTTCGATGAACGCCTTCGCGTCCGGGCTCGGGGTGCGGTAGAAAGTACCAACCATTGGGGAACGTACGATGTGACCACTGATTTCTGCTGCAGCGGCAGGTGCGGCTTCAGCTGCTGGCGCAACGGCTGCGGAGAGCGCAGGCTGCTGCACTGGCGCAGCATAAGCCTGCTGCATTACCGGGAAGCTAGCGGCTGGGGCTGCACGGCTGATGCGTACAGACTCTTCGCCTTCAGAAATTTCCAGTTCGGAGATGCCTGATTCTTCAACCAGCTCGATCAGTTTTTTAATCTTACGAATATCCATGAGTGGGTTCCGTACTCTTGTTTAGTGTGATTGTGACAAGCGTTTTACCGCTGTCTGTAAAGCGTATGAATAGCCGTCTGCGCCCAGTCCACAGATAACGCCAGCAGCGATATCCGACAGATACGAATGGTGACGGAACGGCTCTCGGGCGTGCACATTACTCAGGTGGATCTCGATAAACGGGATACTCACCGCGAGCAGTGCGTCGCGGATAGCAACACTGGTGTGCGTAAACGCGGCCGGATTGATCAGGATATAGTCCACATTGTCTTTAGCCTGATGAATACGGTCGATGAGTGCGTACTCCGCATTCGACTGAAAATGATCCAAATCCACATTCAGTGACGCTGCTTCCGTTCCCAGACGGTTAACAATTTCACTCAATGTTAGCGTGCCGTACTTCTCTGGCTCACGGGTGCCGAGCATGTTCAGGTTCGGTCCGTTCAAAACTAAGATATGGAACTTATCAGTCATAATGCCGCTATCTCCTGCGATTTTCGGGTAAAAAACAAAATATACCTTCGAAACGCAAATGTCACCTTTTCAGAGGCTTAAAACCGCTGTCAGGCGAACCAAGGTCGCACATTATAACGATTTCGTAGCATTTAGCAGCTAAATACTGGTCTTATCAGGGAAGATTATCAACCGCTATCCGAAAAAGATTTGCGGTTGACGGGTAATCTGCGGGAAAACGCACAGTTTCGCGAACTATCGCAACCACTGGCGGAACTTCTTGTAACGCCATGCCAAAAGCGCCGCGGCCGCCAGTGCATAAAGGATTGGCTGCGGCGAGAGGATCTTCACCGACCACAGGTAATGGATGGGAGCCAGGATCGCGACAAGATAGACGAAGTTATGCAGGAGCTGCCAGCGCCTGCCCAGTTTTCGCTGCGCATATTGCGTGGATGTCAGCGCTAACGCCAGTAAAACCACCCAGCTCACGATACCCAGCGTCAGATAAGGACGTGTCACCAGTTCGCGGCCAAGCAGCGCCAGATTGTTAATTCCCAGTTCCAGCAGGGCGTAGCTGGTAAGGTGCAGCGTCGCCCAGGCAAAACACCATAGCCCTAACAGCCGACGGGTGCGTATCAATAAGGGCTGTTTAGCGTAGCGCGCCAGCGGCGAGACGAGCAAGGTGGCCAGCAAAAATTTCAGAGCCATCCGACCGGTAAAATGCTGGATATCCTTTGCAGGATCTGCGCTAAATAGCCCCTGGCTGGCGGCCCAGAACAGCCATATAAAAGGAAGCAGCCCGGCGAGGTGCAGCAGCACTTTCAGCCAGGTAATCTGTTTTGCCGTTAAACGCACTCAGAAGTTCTCCCGTAAGTTGAGACCACGGTAAAGCGAAGCCACTTCATCCGCATAGCCGTTAAACAGCAGCGTCGGCTGGCGCTTTACGTCCAGCGCACCGCCGGAACCGATAAACCGCTCGGTTGCCTGCGACCAGCGCGGATGATCCACGTGCGGGTTCACGTTGGCGAAGAAGCCGTATTCGTCCGGGGCCGCCAGATTCCAGGTGGTTGGCGGACGTTCGCGGGTAAGCTTAATGCTGACGATAGATTTAATCCCTTTGAAACCATATTTCCACGGTACGGTTAAACGAATGGGGGCACCGTTCTGCGGCGGAAGCGCTTTGCCATAAACGCCAACGGTCAGCAGGGTGAGGGGGTGCATAGCTTCGTCGAGACGTAGCCCTTCCACATACGGATACTCAAGCCCGCCGCCGATAAACCGATCTTTCTGCCCGGGCATCTCGTCCGGCGCATAGCGCGTCTGGAAAGCGACATATTTTGCATTGCTGGTGGGCTCAACCATCGCCAGCAGTTTATGCAGCGGGAAGCCGACCCAGGGCACCACCATCGACCAGGCCTCCACGCAGCGCATGCGATAGATGCGCTCTTCGAGCGGGAAACGGGTGGTGAGATCGTGGTGGTCCAGCGTCAGGGGTTTCGCCACTTCGCCATCAATTTTCAGCGTCCACGGATCGGTTTTGAGGCTTCCCGCGTTGGCGGCCGGATCGGCCTTATCGAGACCAAATTCGTAGAAGTTGTTGTAGCCGGTAACTTTATCTTCCGGCGTGAGCGTCAGCTTGTTTTGCCATTCGGCCGGTTTGGTAAAGGTGAGCGGGGCGCCGGATGGGGCCTTTGGCCGATCGTTGCCTTTAAACCAGTCGAGCAGGTCGGCGTGTGCCGCGGGAGAGAGCGTCAGGGCTGTGGCGCTGATGCCAAGCATTTTCAGGATCTGGCGGCGCTGTAACATAAAGACAGACTCAGACGTTACGTCGGCTTCCGTCAGTTTTCGGTTTTTCATGGCATCCTCCGTCATGCGTTTTTCTAAGCATGACGGAGGAGAGGGATTCGCGCGAATATGTCACGAAAATTTGAAGATTAGGCGATTTTCACCAGCGCGCGGCCGTGGAACTGGTTGTCCATGATCTTACTGGCGTATTCCGGCGCCTGGCTGAGGGTTATCTCCGTTGCGCTCTGGGTATAGAAAGATTCCGGCAGATCGCGCACCAGTCGTTCCCAGGCTTGATGACGACGGGCCGCAGGGGTCATCACGGAATCCACACCCTGCAGGCGTACGTTACGCAGAATAAATGGCATCACGGTGGTTGGCAGGGCAAATCCGCCGGCCAGACCGCAGGCTGCCACGCATCCGCCGTAGTTCATCTGCGCCAGGACTTTTGCCAGCACCTTATCACCAACGGTATCCACCGCCCCTGCCCAAACCTGTTTTTCCAGCGGACGGGTTTCGGCAAATTCGTCGCGGCTGAGAATGCGGCTGGCGCCGAGCTGGCGCAGATAGTCATGGGTACTTTCTCGGCCGGAAACCGCAGCGACCTGATAGCCCAGCTTGTGGAGCAGCGTGACAGCCGTGCTGCCCACGCCGCCGCTGGCGCCGGTGACGACAATTTCCCCTGACTCAGGGCGAATACCCGCATCTTCCAGCGCCATCACGCACAGCATGGCGGTAAAGCCTGCCGTGCCGACGATCATTGCCTTGCGGCCATCCATGCCTTTCGGCACAGGCACCAGCCAGTCGCCCTTCACGCGCGCCTGCGTTGCCAGCCCGCCCCAGTGATTTTCACCCACGCCCCAGCCGGTGAGCAGTACATGCTGGCCCGGATGGAAGCGCGGATCCTCGCTGGTATGAACCCGGCCAGCGAAATCGATCCCCGGCACCATAGGGAAATTTCGGATGATTTTACCCTTACCGGTAATAGCCAGCGCATCTTTATAATTTAAACTGGACCAGTCGATGTCGACGGTTACTTCGCCTTCCGGCAGGCGACTCTCTTCAACCGACTGCACTGAGGCAAGCGTTTTGCCGTCCTGTTGTTCTAAGATCAAAGCCTGCATAAGGGGTCCTCACGACTCAGATGATTGGAAAATAATTTCTGAAGACTATACTCGCTCAGGGAAACGCAGTGCCGATTTAACGCAATAAATTGCCAGATACACCCGATTTGGTAGTATGCCGCATTTGAAATGCAAGTTAGCGCTTACTCGCTACCCCATCAACCCACGGAGTAATCTCAAGGATGCGATTAACGACGAAGTTCTCAGCTTTTATCACCTTGCTGACGGGGCTTACCATTTTTGTCACGCTTCTGGGTTGTTCCCTGAGCTTTTACACCGCCATTCAGGACAAGCTGGTCAACCGGGTACAGTCTGTTGCCTCGGTGATTGATACGCGTCTGCTGACGACGCCGCTACCGGCGCTCTCCAGTGAGCTCGATGAGTTGATGGTACCTGTTGATATCGTTCAGATCGACATTCTGCAGGGAAAGCATCGTGTTTTAAGCCACCAACGACCGGGAAGCTATCGCCCCGCGGGCGTGGTAAACCAGTATCGGGAAGTGACGGTGCATTCTCTTAAAAACCCGGGGATGACCATACACATGGTCTACCTCGATCCGATGGCCAGCTATTTTCGTTCCATGATGACCACCGCGCCGCTCACCGTCGCCGTTGCGTTTATCGTCCTGCTGATCTTTCTCGCGGTCCGCTGGCTGCGCCGCCAGCTTTCCGGTCAGGAGCTGCTGGAGATGCGCTCCGTGCGGATCCTGAACGGTGAGCGCGGCCCACAGGTGCGTGGCTCCGTTCACGAGTGGCCGTCACGCGCCAGCAGCGCGCTCGATACCCTGCTCTCCGAAATCCAGTTTGCCAGCGACCAGCGCAGCCGTATGGATACGCTGATCCGCTCTTATGCGGCGCAGGATAATAAAACCGGCCTTAACAACCGTCTTTTCTTTGATAATCAGCTCGCCACGCTGCTCGACGATTCAGAAAAAGTGGGGACACACGGGGTGGTGATGATGATTCGCCTGCCCGATTTCGATCTCCTGCGCGACACCTGGGGACAGCGGGTCGCGGAAGAAAACCTCTTTACGCTGATCAACCTGCTCTCCACCTTTATTATGCGCTACCCGGGCGCGCTGCTGGCCCGCTATCACCGCAGCGACTTTGCCGTGCTGTTGCCTCATCGAACGCTGAAAGAATCCGAAAGCATCGCCAGCCAGCTGCTGAAGGCAGTAGATGCGCTGCCGCAAAGCAAAATGCTCGACAGGGACGATATGGTCCACATGGGAATCTGCGCCTGGCGTGGCGGACAATCCACAGAGCAGGTGATGGAACATGCGGAAGCCGCTACCCGTAACGCCGTGTTGCAGGGGGCCAACGGATGGGCGGTTTACGATGACTCGCTGCCGGAAAAAGGGCGCGGCAACGTGCGCTGGCGCACGCTGATTGAGCAAATGCTCAGCCGCGGCGGGCCACGTATTTATCAAAAACCCGCGGTCATGAAAAACGGCAACGTTCATCACCGTGAACTGATGTGTCGTATTTTTGACGGTTCCGAAGAGGTCATCTCTGCTGAATATCTGCCGATGGTGCTGCAATTTGGCCTGTCTGAAGAGTATGACCGCCAGCAAATTACCCGGCTGATTCCGTTTTTATCCTTCTGGCCTGAAGAAAACCTGGCGTTACAGGTCACCGTGGAGTCGTTAATACGCCCACGTTTTCAGCGCTGGCTACGTGATACGCTAATGCAATGCGAAAAATCGCAACGTAAACACATTATTTTTGAACTTGCTGAGGCCGATGTAGGTCAACACATCAGCCGGTTACGTCCGGTGGTACGTTTGATCAATGCGCTCGGCGCACGTATCGCTGTGACGCAGGCAGGTTTAACGCTGGTCAGCACCAACTGGATCAAGGAACTGGATGTGGAGTTATTAAAGCTACATCCGGGGCTGGTAAGGAATATTGAGAAGCGTACGGAAAACCAGCTGCTGGTACAGAGTCTGGTAGAAGCGTGCAAGGGTACGCGAACACAAGTATTTGCCACGGGCGTGCGCTCCAGAAGCGAATGGCAGATGTTAACAGCGCGCGGCGTGATGGGCGGTCAGGGGGATTTTTTTGCTGCCTCTCAACCGCTTGACACCAACGTGAAAAAATATTTGCAAAGATACTCTGTTTGACCTGCCGTTTACGCTGTTTTCACGTAGAATATCGCGCCTGTAGCTTTGAGTATGTCGAGCAAAAAGCCAGTGAACGACCTGTAACGGGTTACAAACGTCAGTGGGGAACGCTACTGTTTACTCAGCCCTGAGGGAGTCAGGGGATGATTTTGTAACATCAGGAAACGTACTGCACAAATTTTCACCGTTGCAGATGATTTTTGCGCCTTGTCGCTGCTGCGTGTGGTTGGTAAAGTAAGCGGATTTTGTTTTCCGCCCCAGCTTTCAGGATTATCCCTTAGTATGTTGAAAAAATTTCGTGGCATGTTTTCCAATGACCTGTCCATTGACCTGGGTACCGCGAATACCCTTATTTATGTAAAAGGACAAGGCATCGTATTGAATGAGCCTTCCGTTGTGGCCATTCGTCAGGATCGTGCAGGCTCGCCGAAAAGCGTGGCTGCAGTGGGTCATGACGCGAAGCAGATGCTGGGTCGTACCCCTGGCAACATCGCCGCCATTCGCCCAATGAAAGACGGCGTTATCGCCGACTTCTTCGTGACTGAAAAAATGCTTCAGCACTTCATCAAGCAGGTTCACAGCAACAGCTTCATGCGTCCAAGCCCGCGTGTTCTGGTGTGTGTGCCGGTTGGCGCAACCCAGGTAGAGCGTCGCGCAATCCGTGAATCTGCCCAGGGTGCAGGTGCACGTGAAGTGTTCCTGATCGAAGAGCCAATGGCTGCGGCCATCGGTGCGGGCCTGCCTGTTTCCGAAGCTACCGGTTCTATGGTGGTGGATATCGGTGGTGGTACCACTGAAGTGGCCGTTATCTCTCTGAACGGCGTGGTGTACTCCTCTTCCGTACGTATCGGTGGTGACCGCTTCGATGAAGCCATCATTAATTATGTGCGCCGTAACTACGGCTCTCTGATCGGTGAAGCCACCGCAGAGCGTATCAAACACGAAATCGGCTCTGCGTATCCGGGCGATGAAGTGCGTGAGATCGAAGTTCGTGGCCGTAACCTGGCTGAAGGTGTTCCACGCGGTTTCACCCTGAACTCCAACGAAATTCTGGAAGCTCTGCAGGAACCACTGACGGGCATCGTGAGCGCGGTAATGGTTGCGCTGGAACAGTGCCCACCAGAGCTGGCGTCCGATATCTCCGAGCGCGGTATGGTTCTGACCGGTGGTGGTGCGCTGCTGCGTAACCTCGACCGCCTGTTAATGGAAGAGACAGGTATTCCTGTCGTAGTTGCAGAAGATCCACTGACTTGCGTCGCCCGTGGTGGTGGCAAGGCGCTGGAAATGATCGACATGCACGGCGGCGATTTGTTCAGCGAAGAGTAGTCGAGTTTGAGAGGGTAGCAATTTGCTACCCTTTCTCTCTGACGCGAGAATACGCATAGCCTATGAAGCCAATTTTTAGCCGTGGCCCATCGCTACAGTTTCGCCTCATTTTGGCGGTTCTGGTTGCGCTTGGGGTCATTATTGCCGATAGCCGCCTCGGTACGTTCAGCCAGATCAGAACGTACATGGATACCGCCGTCAGTCCTTTCTACTTTGTTTCAAATGGTCCTCGTGAACTGCTCGACTCTGTTTCTCAAACGCTGTCTTCGCGCGACCAACTCGAACTCGAAAACCGGGCATTACGTCAGGAACTGCTGCTGAAAAACAGTGAACTGCTGATGTTGGGGCAATACAAGCAGGAGAACGCGCGCCTGCGTGAACTGCTCGGCTCGCCGCTGCGTCAGGATGAGCAGAAAATGGTCACGCAGGTGATCTCCACCGTGAACGACCCCTACAGCGATCAGGTTGTGATCGACAAAGGGAGCGTGAACGGGGTGTATGAAGGTCAGCCTGTTATCAGCGATAAAGGCGTTGTGGGCCAGGTTGTTGCCGTGGCTAAACTGACCAGCCGCGTGCTGCTGATTTGCGATGCCACGCATGCGCTGCCGATCCAGGTTCTGCGCAACGACATCCGCGTGATTGCGGCCGGTAACGGCTGTACGGACGACCTGCAGCTGGAACACCTGCCGGCTAACACGGATATTCGCGTGGGCGACGTGCTGGTCACGTCCGGCCTGGGTGGACGCTTCCCTGAAGGCTATCCGGTTGCGGTGGTCTCTTCGGTCAAGCTGGACACCCAGCGTGCCTATACCGTGATTCAGGCGCGCCCAACCGCCGGTTTGCAGCGTCTGCGCTATCTGCTGCTGCTGTGGGGCGCCGATCGTAACGGTGCTAATCCGATGACGCCTGAAGAGGTGCATCGCGTAGCAAACGAGCGCCTGATGCAGATGATGCCGCAGGTTCTCCCGCCTGCGGATTCCATGGGGCCGCCTGCGCCAGTTCCGGCGCCGGCAACCGGGTTAACGCAGCCGCTGCCGGATGCACCGCCACCGCCTAAACTCTCTTCGGGAGGGCAGTAGTGGCAAGCTATCGTAGCCAGGGACGCTGGGTCATCTGGCTCTCGTTTCTCATTGCACTGTTGCTGCAAGTGATGCCCTGGCCGGATGACATTCTCGTTTTCCGGCCAAACTGGGTATTGCTCATTTTGCTCTACTGGATCCTTGCCCTGCCGCATCGCGTAAATGTCGGCACAGGTTTCGTGATGGGTGCCATACTGGATCTCATTAGCGGCTCTACGCTTGGCGTGCGCGCCTTGTCCATGAGCATTATTGCGTACCTCGTCGCACTCAAATTCCAGCTCTTTCGCAACCTTGCGCTCTGGCAACAGGCCCTGGTGGTGATGCTATTGTCGCTCGCTGCGGATATCGTTGTTTTCTGGGCAGAGTTTTTAGTGATCAACGTCTCTTTCCGACCGGAAGTGTTCTGGAGTAGTGTAGTAAACGGTGTGCTCTGGCCATGGTTATTCCTGCTGATGCGTAAGGTTCGCCAGCAGTTTGCTGTGCAATAAAAGGTTTCTATGACGTCTTTGTATCTCGCTTCCGGCTCCCCGCGCCGTCAGGAACTCCTGACGCAGCTAGGGGTCTCTTTTGAACGCATCGTTACCGGCATTGAAGAAAAACGTGCTGAGGGCGAAAGCGCTCAACAATACGTTTCTCGCCTGGCGCGCGAGAAAGCGCAGGCGGGCGTGGCCAGTGTGCCACGCGATCTTCCCGTGCTGGGAGCTGATACCATCGTTATTCTGAACGGTGAAGTGCTTGAGAAACCGCGCGACGCCGATCATGCGGCGCGCATGCTGCACAAAATGTCCGGACAAACGCATCAGGTGATGACGGCCGTCGCGCTGGCTGACCGCCAGCACGTGCTGGATTGCCTGGTGGTGACCGAAGTGACGTTCAGAGTACTTACCGACGACGACATCGCCGCTTATATTGCCAGCGGTGAACCGATGGATAAAGCAGGTGCATACGGTATTCAGGGGCTGGGTGGCTGTTTTGTCAGGAAGATTAATGGCAGCTATCACGCCGTAGTCGGCTTACCGCTGGTGGAAACGTATGAGTTGCTGAGCAATTTTAACTCACTGCGTGAGGGAAGGGATAATTATGACGGCTGAATTGTTGGTAAACGTAACGCCATCGGAAACCCGTGTGGCCTATATTGATGGTGGCATTCTTCAGGAAATTCATATTGAGCGTGAAGCGCGGCGCGGAATAGTAGGCAATATCTACAAAGGTCGTGTCAGTCGTGTACTACCGGGTATGCAGGCGGCTTTTGTAGATATTGGACTGGATAAGGCGGCGTTTTTACATGCCTCCGATATCATGCCGCACACCGAGTGCGTCGCGGGCGAAGAGCAAAAGCAGTTTGCCGTACGCGATATTTCTGAACTGGTGCGTCAGGGGCAGGATCTGATGGTGCAGGTGGTGAAAGATCCCCTCGGTACCAAAGGCGCCCGTCTGACCACCGACATCACCTTACCTTCCCGCTATCTGGTCTTTATGCCCGGCGCGTCGCACGTGGGCGTTTCGCAGCGTATTGAGAGCGAAACCGAGCGCGAGCGTCTGAAGAAAGTGGTCAGCGCCTACTGCGATGAACAGGGCGGGTTTATCATCCGTACCGCTGCGGAAGGGATCAGCGAAGAAGACCTCGCGTCGGATGCGGCTTACCTGAAGCGCGTCTGGACCAAGGTGATGGAGCGTAAAAAACGCAACCAGACCCGCTACCAGCTTTACGGTGAACTGGCGCTTGCTCAGCGCGTTCTGCGCGACTTTGCTGATGCGCAGCTCGACCGCATTCGCGTGGACTCGCGCCTGACCTATGAAGCGCTGCTGGAATTTACCGCTGAGTACATCCCGGAGATGCCAGGCCTGCTGGAGCATTATTCAGGGCGTCAGCCGATCTTCGATCTCTATGATGTCGAAAACGAGATCCAGCGCGCGCTGGAGCGTAAGGTCGAGCTGAAGTCAGGCGGCTATCTGATCATCGATCAGACCGAAGCGATGACCACCGTCGATATCAACACCGGCGCGTTTGTCGGCCATCGCAACCTCGATGACACCATCTTCAACACCAACATCGAAGCCACGCAGGCGATTGCGCGCCAGCTTCGTCTGCGTAATCTGGGCGGCATTATCATCATCGACTTCATCGATATGAGTAATGAAGACCACCGTCGCCGCGTGCTGCACTCGCTTGAGCAGGCGCTGAGCAAAGACCGCGTGAAAACCAGCATTAACGGCTTCTCACAGCTGGGGCTGGTGGAAATGACGCGTAAGCGTACCCGCGAGAGCGTTGAGCATGTGCTGTGTAATGAATGCCCAACCTGCCATGGGCGCGGAACGGTAAAGACGGTTGAGACCGTCTGCTACGAAATTATGCGTGAAATCGTCCGTGTTCATCATGCCTACGACTCCGATCGTTTTCTGGTCTATGCTTCCCCTGCGGTGGCTGAAGCGCTGAAAGGCGAAGAGTCACACGCGCTGGCGGAAGTGGAAATCTTTGTCGGCAAACAGGTAAAAGTACAAATTGAACCGCTCTATAACCAGGAGCAGTTTGACGTCGTGATGATGTAAGACGCAGTACGCTGCGTGACGAAAGCTGACAAGGAGAGATGCGTGAGGCGATTGCCGGGGATTTTATTGCTTACAGGGGCAACGCTGGTCGTGATTGTCGCGTTGCTCGTGAGCGGGCTACGCCTCGTATTACCGCATCTGGACAGCTGGCGTCCGCAGCTGCTGGCTAAAATCGAATCCACCACCGGCGTGCCGGTGAACGTAAGCCAGATTAGCGCTAACTGGCAGAATTTTGGCCCGACGCTCGATGTCCGGGATATCAACGCCAGCCTGAAAGATGGCGGCTATCTGAAAATCAAACGCGTAACCCTGGCGCTGGACGTCTGGCAAAGCCTGCTGCATCTGCGCTGGCAGTTTCGCGATCTCACCTTTTATCAACTCCAGTTCCTGACCAATACGCCTCTGTCCGGCGGCGATAGCGGTCAGGGTCTGGAAGCCAACCGCGTCAGCGATCTTTTCCTCCGTCAGTTCGATCACTTCGATCTGCGCGACAGCGAAGTGAGCTTCATTACCCTTTCCGGCCAGCGCGCCGAACTGGCGATCCCTCAGCTGACCTGGCTCAACGGTAAAGAACGTCACCGCGCCGAGGGGCAGGTCAATCTCTCAAGCCTGAACGGCCAGCACGGCGTGATGCAGGTGCGGATGGATCTGCGGGACGATGACGGCCTGTTAAACAACGGCAAAGTCTGGCTGCAGGCCGACGATGTTGACGTGAAGCCTTGGCTGGGCGACTGGCTCCAGCAAAATATGCAGCTGGAGACTGCCCGTTTCAGCCTTGAAGGCTGGCTGACCCTGACCAAAGGCGAATTTGCCAGCGGCGATATCTGGCTTAAGCAGGGGGGCGCCAGCTGGAAAGGCGAAAAACAGCAGCATCAGCTTTCCGTCGATAACCTCACCGCGCACGTGACGCAGGAAAAAGAGGGCTGGCAGTTTGCCATTCCGGATACGCGCATCACCATGGACGGCAAGCCGTGGCCGCGTGGTGCGCTGACGCTGGCCTGGATGCCGGAGCAGGATGTCGGCGGCACGGCGAGTAAACGCAGCGACGAGCTGCGCATCCGCGCCAGCAACCTCGATTTGGCGGCCATTGAGGGCCTGCGCTCGATGGCGGCAAAACTCTCTCCGGACCTGGGCGAGATCTGGCTGGCAACGCAACCGAGCGGGACGATCGACGCTCTGGCGCTGGATATCCCGCTCCAGGCGACGGAAAAAACGCGCTTCCAGGCAACGTGGAAAGATCTTGCCTGGAAGCAGTGGAAGCTGCTGCCGGGGGCGGAGCACTTTAGCGGCAAGCTGGAAGGCAGCGTGGAAAACGGCAGGCTGACGGTTGATATGCACGACGCCAAAATGCCTTATGAGACGGTCTTCCGCGCGCCGCTGGAAATCGAACAGGGCAGCGCGGTGCTTAACTGGCTCCGTAACGATAAGGGTTTCCAGCTTGATGGCCGCCATATCGATGTGAAAGCCAAAGCCGTTCACGCGCGCGGCGATTTCCGGTATCTGCAGCCTGAAGGTGATGAGCCGTGGCTGGGCATTCTGGCCGGGATCAGCACCGATGACGGCTCTCAGGCCTGGCGCTACTTCCCGGAAAACCTGATGGGAAAAGCCCTGGTGGACTATCTCAGCGGCGCGATTCAGGGCGGTCAGGCGGACAATGCCACGCTGGTGTACGGCGGTAATCCTCATCTTTTCCCGTACAAACATAATGAAGGCCAGTTCCAGGTGCTGGTGCCGCTGCATAACGCGACCTTTGCGTTCCAGCCCGGCTGGCCTGCGCTGAAAGACCTGGATATCGAGCTCAACTTCCTCAATGACGGGCTATGGATGAAGTCCGACAGCGTGGCGCTGGGCGGCGTGACGGCCAGCAACCTGACGGCCAACATCCCGGATTACTCCAAAGAGAAGCTGCTGATTGATGCTGACATCAACGGTCCGGCCAAAGCGGTGGGTCCGTACTTTGAGGAGACGCCGCTGAAAGATTCGCTGGCGGCGACGCTCCAGCAGCTACAGCTTGATGGCGATGTGAATGCTCGCTTACATCTTGATATCCCGCTGGACGGAGAGATGACCACCGCCAAAGGTAACGTCCGCCTGAAGAACAACAGTCTGTTCATCAAACCCCTTGAGAGCACCCTGAAAAATCTCAGCGGGCAGTTCAGCTTTGACAACGGAAACCTTAAGAGCGAGCCGCTTACGGCCAACTGGTTTAATCAGCCCGTTAATATCGACTTCACGACCACCGAGGGTGAAAAGGCCTATCAGGTGGCCGTCAATCTGGACGGTAACTGGCAGCCAGCGCGCATGGACGTTCTGCCGAAGCCCATTGAGGCGTCAGTGCAGGGCGCAGTCGCCTGGCAGGGTAAAGTGGCAATTGACCTGCCTTATCACGCGGGTGCCCAGTATAAGGTCGACATCACGGGCGATCTGAAAAACCTTCAGAGCCAGCTGCCTGCGCCGCTGGATAAACAGGCCGGACAGCCCCTGCCGGTAAAGCTGAACGTCGATGGCAACCTGAACAGCTTCGCACTGACCGGAAGCGCGGGCGGGACAAACCACTTCAACAGCCGCTGGCTGCTTAACCGCAAGCTCACCCTCGACAAAGCCATCTGGACAACGGATAGCCGCTCCACGCCGCCACTGCCGGAGCAGTCGGGCATTGAGCTGAATCTCCCGCCTATGGACGGTGCAGAGTGGCTGGCGCTGTTCCAGAAAGGCGTCGGGCAAAACGTTGATGAAACCGCCCAGTTCCCGCAAACCATTACCGTACGCACGCCGTCGCTGATGCTGGGCGGGCAGCAGTGGAACAACCTGAGCCTGGTTTCACAGCCTGGCGCTAACGGCACGAAGGTGGAGGCCCAGGGAAGGGAGATTAACGGCACGCTGACCATGCGCAATCACGCGCCGTGGCAGGCGGCGATCCGCTACCTCTACTACAACCCGGCAAGCGCCGCGAGCGGGAAAGATAAACCGGCAGAAGCGTCGCCGCTGAGTAATGTCTCCCGCGTCGATTTTAGCGGCTGGCCCGATCTCCAGCTGCGCTGCGCGGAGTGCTGGCTGTGGGGGCAAAAATATGGCCGTATCGACGGTGATTTCACTATTCAGGCTAACACGCTTACGCTCTCCGGTGGCCTGGTTGATACCGGTTTTGGCCGCATGACGGCCGCAGGGGAATGGGTGAATAACCCGGGCGAGCAGCGAACGTCCCTGAAGGGCGACATTAAAGGCAACAAGCTGGATGCGGCAGCCAATTTCTTTGGAATCAGCACGCCGCTGCGTGGTTCCTCGTTTGACGTCGATTACGATCTTCACTGGCGTGACGCCCCGTGGAAGCCGGATGAAGCCTCGCTGAACGGCATTCTGAAAACCCGCTTCGGCAAAGGTGAAATTGCCGACGTGAGCACGGGGCGCGCCGGGCAGATCCTGCGCCTGCTGAGTTTTGATGCGCTGCTGCGCAAGCTGCGCTTCGATTTCAGCGATACGTTCAGCGAAGGTTTCTACTACGATTCCATCCGCAGCACGGCGTGGATCAAGGACGGCGTTCTGCATACGGACGACACGCTGGTGGATGGCCTGGAAGCGGATATCGCCATGAAAGGCTCCGTTAACCTCGTGCGTCGCGAGCTGGATATGGAAGCCGTGGTGGCGCCGGAAATTTCCGCGAGCGTGGGCGTGGCGGCGGCCTTTGTGGTGAACCCGATTGTCGGTGCGGCGGTGTTTGCTGCCAGCAAAGTGCTGGGTCCGCTGTGGAGCAAGGTTTCCATTCTGCGCTACCGCATTACCGGTCCGGTAGATAAACCGCAGATTAACGAGGTGCTGCGCCAGCCGCGCAAAGATGCACAGCAATGATTTGACGTGGGCAGGTAATTGCCTCACTCTCAATAAATACGATCTTTATACCGCCACGGGCGGCAACGAACGAGTAGCAATACGATGAGTCTGAACCTGGTAAGTGAACATTTGCTCGCAGCGAACGGCCTGAGCCATCAGGACCTGTTCTCCATTCTTGGTCAACTGACCGAACGCCGTCTCGACTACGGCGACCTTTATTTCCAGTCGAGCTATCACGAATCCTGGGTTTTAGAAGACAGCATCATCAAAGATGGCTCCTACAACATCGACCAGGGCGTCGGCGTCCGTGCCGTCAGCGGCGAGAAAACCGGTTTTGCCTATGCCGATCAGATTAGCCTTACCGCACTCGAGCAGAGCGCGCAGGCCGCACGTACCATTGTGCGTGATACCGGCGATGGTCGCGTGAAAACCCTGGGAGAAGTGCAGCACTCTGCGCTCTATACCAGCATCGATCCGCTGCAGAGCATGAGCCGTGAAGAGAAGCTGGATATCCTGCGTCGCGTGGACAAAGTCGCCCGCGCGGCGGATAAACGCGTGCAGGAAGTTTCAGCCAGCCTGAGCGGCGTGTATGAGTTGATTCTGGTTGCGGCAACGGATGGTACCCTTGCGGCAGACGTTCGCCCGCTGGTGCGTCTCTCTATCAGCGTGCAGGTCGATGACGACGGCAAACGCGAACGCGGCTCAAGCGGCGGCGGCGGTCGTTTCGGCTATGACTGGTTCCTGGGCGACGTTGACGGTGAAGCTCGCGCCGACGCGTGGGCGAAAGAAGCCGTGCGCATGGCGCTGGTGAATCTGAATGCCGTCGCGGCGCCGGCGGGCTCATTCCCGGTGGTGCTGGGCGCTGGCTGGCCCGGCGTGCTGTTACACGAAGCCGTAGGCCACGGCCTGGAAGGCGACTTTAACCGTCGCGGGACGTCCGTGTTCAGCGGTCAAATCGGGCAGCTTGTCTCCTCTGAGCTGTGCACCGTGGTGGATGACGGCACCATGCGCGATCGTCGCGGCTCGGTGGCTATCGACGATGAAGGTACGCCAGGGCAGTACAATGTGCTGATCGAAAACGGCGTGCTGAAAGGCTACATGCAGGACAAACTCAACGCGCGTCTGATGGGCGTGGCGCCAACGGGCAACGGACGCCGTGAATCTTACGCGCACCTGCCGATGCCGCGCATGACTAACACATACATGCTGCCGGGCAAATCCACGCCGCAGGAGATTATCGAATCCGTTGATTACGGTATCTTTGCGCCAAACTTTGGCGGCGGCCAGGTGGACATTACCTCCGGTAAGTTTGTTTTCTCCACGTCAGAAGCGTATCTGATCGAGAAAGGCAAAGTGACCAAAGCGGTGAAGGGTGCAACGCTGATTGGCTCCGGTATTGAAGCCATGCAGCAGATCTCCATGGTCGGTAACGATCTGAAGCTGGATAACGGCGTGGGCGTCTGCGGTAAAGAGGGCCAGAGCCTGCCGGTTGGCGTGGGCCAGCCAACGCTGAAGGTGGACAACCTTACGGTGGGCGGCACGGCGTAATTTCCTGACCCTCTCCCCAAAGGGGTGAGGGTACTGCTCCGCGCTGTCTTTTCTCCCTCGTCCTTTTGGAAAAAGACCTACTCTTTCCTTCTCCCCCGCATCCCCTGAAACAGCTCCGCCACGTCCACAAAATACTCGGTCAGATAGTTAATACACACCTGTACCTTGAGCGGGAGTTTGTCTTTTTCGGTATACAGGGCGTACACCGGTCGCGGATCGGACTGGTAGCGCGGGAAGAGGATCTCCAGCACGCCGCTGTTGATCTCGTTGATCACCCACATTAACGGCACGTAGGCGATCCCGGCGCCGGCCACCAGCCAGCGTGAAATCGTCATCGGATCGTTGGTGACAAACCGTCCTTCCGGCAGCAGCCTGGTGGAGATCCCTTCCGGAGCGATCAGCTCAAATTCATTATCGGGCCGCACGCTGTACTCCAGCCACGAGTGGTTGGTGAGATCGGCGGGTTTCTCCGGAACACCGTACTGCGCCAGATAGCTTTTCGAGGCGCAGACGACCATCGGCATGCTGCCCAGCCTACGCGAGAACAGGCTGGAATCCTGCAACGCGCCGACGCGGATCACCACGTCCAGCCCGTCGGCAATCAGATCCGGCGCCGGGATACCCGTCACCAGATTGACGGTAAGCCCGGGATACTCTTTCAGCATATCCGCAGTCATGGCAGCGAGAACATTTTGTGCCATAGTTGAAGAACACCCGATGCGCAGCGTGCCGATGGGGGTGTTGTTGAAGGCATAGAGCTGTTCGTGAACATCCTGCACTTCAAGCAGCATACGGCGACAGCCCTGATAGTAAATTTTACCCGCTTCCGTCAGCCCAATGCTGCGGGTGCTGCGGTTGAGCAGCTTGACCTGAAGCTCATCTTCCAGTTTGGACACCGTCTGGCTGATGGATGAGACGCTCATCTGAAGCTGGCGTGCAGCGGCGGTAAAAGAGCCCAGTTCAACCACTTTGGCGAAGACCGACATGCGTTTTAAACGTTCCATTGTTCACTCTGGCTTAAAAGTGATTTAGATCACATATTATAGATAACAGCATAACAGTTACGTTAATATATTATTAATTACATAACGGCTGCGCCATTCTCGCCCGGCGTTTCTTGCTCTCCTGCGGTGGCGTGCGCTAAAAAATTCTGAAGCCTGCACTCTCTCTTATCAAGGTCAACATGAGTCTGTTTCCCATTATCGTGGTGTTCGGTCTGTCGTTCCCACCGATATTTTTCGAGCTTCTTTTATCACTGGCGATCTTCTGGCTGGTGCGCAAGGTGCTGGTCCCTACCGGGATCTACGATTTCGTCTGGCACCCTGCATTGTTCAATACCGCGCTGTATTGCTGCCTGTTTTATCTGATATCGCGCATGTTTGTCTGAGGTTGATGTGAAAACGCTAACAAGAAAAATCTCCCGCACTGCCATCACAATGGCGCTGGTTATCCTCGCCTTCATCGCTATTTTCCGCGCCTGGGTTTATTACACCGAATCACCGTGGACGCGTGATGCACGCTTCAGCGCCGATGTGGTGGCAATAGCCCCTGACGTGGCCGGTCTTATCACGGCGGTCAACGTCCACGATAACCAGCTGGTGAAAAAAGATCAGGTTCTGTTCACCATCGACCAGCCTCGTTACCAGAAAGCGCTGGAAGAGGCAGAAGCGGACGTGGCCTATTATCAGGCGCTCGCTGCGGAGAAACGCCGCGAGGCAGGCCGCCGTAATCAGCTGGGCGTTCAGGCAATGTCCCGTGAAGAGATTGACCAGTCCAACAACGTGCTGCAAACCGTGCTGCACCAGCTGGCGAAAGCGCAGGCAACGCGCGATCTGGCGAAGCTCGATCTCGAGCGCACCGTGATCCGCGCGCCGTCCGATGGCTGGGTGACCAACCTCAACGTCTATGCCGGGGAATTCATTACCCGTGGCTCTACCGCCGTGGCGCTGGTTAAACAGAACTCCTTCTACGTGCTCGCCTATATGGAAGAGACCAAGCTGGAAGGCGTGCGCCCAGGTTATCGGGCTGAAATTACGCCGCTCGGCAGCAACCGCGTCTTTAAAGGCACCGTCGACAGCGTTGCCGCAGGGGTGACTAACTCCAGCAGCTCTAACGATGCCAAAGGGATGGCGACGGTCGATTCCAACCTGGAGTGGGTGCGTCTGGCCCAGCGCGTGCCGGTGCGCATCCACCTGGACGAACAGCAGGGAAATCTGTGGCCTGCGGGTACCACGGCGACGGTGGTGATCACCGGTGAAAAGGACCGGGATGCCAGCCAGGACCCGTTCTTCCGTAAAATTGCCCACCGCCTGCGCGAGTTTGGTTAATCGCCATGGGTATCTTTTCCATCGCCAGCCAGCACATTCGCTTCGCCGTGAAGCTGGCGTGCGCCATCGTGCTGGCGCTGTTTGTTGGCTTCCACTTCCAGCTTGAAACCCCTCGCTGGGCAGTGCTGACGGCTGCGATTGTCGCGGCGGGTCCTGCCTTTGCCGCGGGCGGGGAACCCTATTCAGGCGCGATCCGCTATCGCGGGATGCTGCGTATTATCGGGACGTTTATCGGCTGTTTCGCGGCGCTAACCATTATTATTCTCATGATCCGCACACCACTGCTGATGCTGATGGTCTGCTGCATCTGGGCGGGTTTCTGCACCTGGATCTCGTCTCTGGTGAAAGTGGAGAACTCCTACGCCTGGGGGCTGGCGGGCTATACCGCGCTGATTATTATCATCACTATCCAAAGCGAACCGCTGCTGGCCCCGCAGTTTGCGGTGGAGCGCTGCAGCGAAATTGTGATTGGTATTGTCAGCGCGATCGTCGCTGATCTGCTTTTCTCCCCGCGCTCCATCAAGCAGGAGGTCGACCGTGAGCTCGACGCGCTGATTGTTGCCCAGTATCAGCTGATGCAGCTGTGCATTAAGCATGGCGACAGCGAAGAGGTGGATAAAGCCTGGAGCGGGCTGGTACGCCGTACGCAGGCGCTGGAAGGTATGCGCAGCAACCTTAACATGGAGTCCTCGCGCTGGGCCCGCGCGAATCGTCGCCTGAAAGCCCTCAACACCGTCTCTCTGACGCTGATTACCCAGGCCTGTGAAACCTATCTGATTCAGAACACCCGGCCGGAAGCGGTCACCGATACGTTCCGCGAACTGTTTGCCGAGCCGGTGGAAACCGTGCAGGACGTGCATAAGCAGCTTAAGCGCATGCGTCGGGTGATTGCCTGGACCGGGGAGCGCGACACGCCGGTGACCATCTATACCTGGGTCGGCGCCGCGACGCGCTATCTGCTGCTGAAGCGCGGCGTGATTGGTAACACCAAAATCAGCGCGGCGGAAGAAGAGGTGCTGCAGGGGGAAGTGGTGATCAAGGCGGAATCCGCCGAGCGCCATCACGCCATGGTCAATTTCTGGCGTACGACGCTTGCCTGCATGCTCGGCACGCTGTTCTGGCTGTGGACGGGCTGGACGTCCGGCAGCGGAGCGATGGTAATGATTGCCGTCGTGACCGCACTGGCGATGCGTCTGCCTAACCCGCGTATGGTCGCCATTGATTTCCTCTACGGCACGATTGCCGCGTTGCCCATAGGCGCGCTCTATTTCCTTGTCATCATCCCCTCGACGCAACAGAGCATGCTGCTGCTCTGTATTAGCCTGGCGGTAATGGCGTTCTTTATCGGCATTGAAGTGCAAAAGCGGCGCCTGGGATCGCTGGGGGCGCTGGCGAGTACGATTAACATCATCGTGCTCGATAACCCGATGACCTTCCATTTCAGCCAGTTCCTCGACAGCGCGTTAGGCCAGCTGGTGGGCTGTTTCCTGGCCATGATGGTGATACTGCTGGTGCGGGATAACTCGCAGGCAAGAACGGGCCGCGTGCTGCTGAACCAGTTTGTGTCGGCTGCCGTGTCGTCTTTAACAACCAATACCGCGCGCCGTAAAGAGAACCACCTGCCCGCGCTCTACCAGCAGCTGTTTTTACTGCTGAACAAGTTCCCGGGCGATATCGCGAAGTTCCGCCTGGCGTTAACCATGATCATTGCGCACCAGCGTTTGCGTAACGCGCCCGTGCCGATCAACGACGATCTGTCGGCATACCACCGCCAGCTGCGTCATACCGCCGATCACGTGCTTTCTGCCAGCAGCGATGACAAACGGCGTCGCTACTTTACGCAGCTGCTTGAAGAGCTCGATATCTATCAGGAAAAGCTCAAACACTGGGAGGCGCCGCCTCAGGTGACCGAGCCAGTAGGACGGCTGGTGTTTATGCTGCATCGCTACCAGAATGCCCTCACGGATAACTGACTGAAGTAAAAAACCGACGCCAAAAGCGTCGGTTTTTTTGTGGCTATACTTATTCCAGCATGTTCTTACATTTCAGAAAGGGAGAACACATG
Source organism: Enterobacter sp. 61D5 (assembly GCF_034107965.1). Classification (NCBI taxonomy): domain Bacteria; kingdom Pseudomonadati; phylum Pseudomonadota; class Gammaproteobacteria; order Enterobacterales; family Enterobacteriaceae; genus Enterobacter; species Enterobacter sp. 61D5. The sequence continues at coordinate 172,351 of NZ_JAWNFK010000011.1, read as the reverse complement.
ACGACCCAGGCGCTTCAGGACTACATCCTTTTTCAGACCGGTTATCTGGTCAACGGAATCTGGAAAACGCTGGATACAACCTTTGATGTGCTGAATCCCGCGACCGGCGAGGTCATTGCTAAAGTCGCTAAAGCGGGTAAAGCACAGACCGAAGATGCTATTGCAGCGGCTACCCAGGCCTTCCCGGCATGGCGTGCCAAAACCGCGAAAGAACGTTCGGCGATTCTCTACCGCTGGTACGAACTGATTATTGAGAATAAAAGCTGGCTCGGGCGGTTGATGACCACCGAACAGGGCAAACCCCTGAAAGAAGCGGAGGGAGAAGTCGAGTACGCCGCCAGCTTTATCCAGTGGTTTGCCGAAGAGGCCAAACGCGCGAATGGTGAAATTATTCCGCCGATAAAACCCGGCTCACGCATTCTGGCGACCCGTGAACCCATTGGTGTGGTCGCGGCGATTACGCCGTGGAACTTCCCGATGGCCATGCTCACCCGCAAGTTAGGCCCGGCGCTGGCAGCAGGATGCACCGGGGTCATTAAACCGGCCAATAACACGCCGCTCAGCGCCTTTGCGCTGCTTACGCTGGCGAAACAGGCCGGAGTGCCCGACGGTGTTCTCAACGCCGTAGCCGGGAATACGCATGAAATCAGCGATGCGATTATGGCAAGCCGCGACGTACGTAAAATCTCCTTTACCGGCTCAACCTCCGTCGGCAAAACGCTGGTGCGTAACGCCGCAGAAACCATGAAAAAAGTCTCGATGGAGCTGGGGGGAAATGCCCCGTATATCGTTTTTGAGGATGCGGATATCGACGCAGCGGTTAAGGGCGCGATCGCCAATAAGTTCCGCAATACCGGGCAGGTCTGCGTCAGCGTGAACCGTTTTTATATTCAGGAAACCGTTTACGACAAATTTGTGAATAAACTCGCCGATGCGGTGAATGCGTTGAAGGTGGGTAATGGTCTTGAGGAGGGGGTGGTCGTCGGGCCGCTGATTGAACCTTCTGCGGTCAACAAGGTGCGTGAGCATGTCGAAGACGCCGTTGCCCGGGGCGCAACCGTACTGGCAGGAGGTAAGCCTCATCCGCTTGGCGGGAATTTCTGGATGCCAACCGTACTGGGCGACTGCCATGAAGGCATGAAGCTGGCAGAAGAAGAGACGTTTGGCCCGGTGGCGGCGTGCTTCCGTTTCACCTCGGAAGATGAAGTTATCCAGCGCGCCAACAACACCCCCTATGGACTGGCGGCTTACTTCTACACCCAGAATCTTTCTCGGGTCTTCCGCGTTTCACAGGCCATCGAGAGCGGGATGATCGGCATCAACGAGTGCGCCGTCTCCACGGAGCTTGGGCCCTTTGGCGGCGTAAAAGAGTCAGGCCTTGGACGAGAGGGCTCCGTGCTGGGGCTGGAAGAGTATCTGGAAGTTAAAACCCTGCATATTGGGGGATTATAATAGACAGGGCGGCATCTGCCGCTCGCCTGGACTGGGTGGCTGGCAATGAAAACCTATACGTTTGATTTTGACGAGATCGACAGTCAGGAAGACTTCTACCGTGAATTTATCCGGGCGTTTGATCTTGAACGAGAAAGCGTGACGAATCTGGATACGCTGTGGGACGTGGTCACCGGCAGTCAGTTGCCGCTACCGCTGGAAATTGAGTTCATCCATTTGCCCGATAAGCTGCGAAGACGTTTTGGCGCGCTGATATTGCTGTTCGATGAAGCGGAAGAAGAGCTTGAAGGGCAGCTGCGCTTTAACGCGCGGCATTGAATGAAAAAAGCCCCTGACCATGAGGCCAGGGGCAAGTCGTATGATGAGATACGACGAGGGTTTATTTATACAGCTCTGCCGTTGCATGCCAGTGGTCACCCTGATTCAGTTCGGTGACGCGATAGCTGCTGGCGCCTGCTTTTTCAGCTTTGGCGGCAAGTTCGTGACGAATATCCATCGGTGAACCGGTGACAGACGTTACGGAGATGCTGCCCATACGCTGTAGATTTTGTGCCTGGTCGGCATTTACCTGCTGTACGGCTGCGCTTGCGCCGAAAGAGAGAACGGATGCCAGACCGAGGGTTGCGATGATCAATTTGGTTTTCATAGTCTTTACTCCTGAATAGGGTTTTTTACTCAACGGCGAGAAGGGTTGAACCGCTATTTTTATGCCTGGTGCCGTTGAGTGGAGATTTTCGTTTTCAGTTATTACTAAAACTTATTTGTACAGCTCAGCGGTGGCGTGCCAGTGGTCACCGGAACGCGCTTCGATGACGCGATAGGATGACGCACCCTGTTCTTCCGCTTTTTTGTTCAGCATCTCATGCATGTCCATTGGCGATGTGCCGACCGCGCCGACAGAAACCGTACCGATGGCCTGGCGGGATTGCGCCTGGTCAGCGTTGATAGAGTCTGCTGCGAAAGCACCGAATGACAGGACGGACAGGACGGACAGGACGCTGAGCGCCGCTACAGTTGATTTGATTTTCATGATTCTTACCTCGTCGAATTTTTTCGTGGGGTCTTGTTTCGTGACCCTCATCACAAAATCAAGTATACACTAATAACGGAAAAAATTAATACCAGACTAATGGTTTCTTTTGTTATTATGTGTTAACCAGCCTGTTTTTTATAACCAAATTGCATAATATTGAGCGTTTTTTGTTCATTATTATTGGTTATATCTAATAAAATCATATGGATATCAGCTTTTGATTTTTTGTGCGATTTTTTGATTTAGCATTCACCAGATGAATGTTAATAGGTGGTAAAAAGCACTATTTGTCAAAGTGAAGGGCAGTAGAAAAGAGGGGAGAACGCAGCGGAAGCAGAACGATCCCCGCAGCGGCGCTACGGGGAGAGGGGATTAGAGTTCCTGTTCGAACAGTACCAGAATGGCTTCGTGGAGATCTTTCACGGAGAAACCGCTGGCCGGTGTGGTAAAGATGGTGTCATCACCGGCGATAGTTCCGAGGATACCTTCCGTTTTACCCAACGAGTCCAGCATGCGGGCAATCAGCTGTGCTGCACCCGGGCTTGTGTGGATCACCACGACGGCGTCGTTATGATCGATATCCAGAACCAGGTTTTTGAGCGGGCTGGAGGTGGTCGGCACGCCAAGTTCTGCCGGCAGGCAATAGACCATCTCCATCTTGGCGTTACGCGTACGCACTGCGCCAAATTTCGTTAACATGCGGGAGACTTTCGACTGATTGATATTATCGAAGCCTTGTTCCTGCAGCGCCTGAACAATTTCTCCCTGAGAACTGAATTTCTCTTCTTTGAGTAGCGCCTTAAACGCCTTTACTAATTCTTCTTGCTTAGACGAGCTTCGCATAAGTCACCCGGAATATGACGATAGAAACAACATTATTATGCATGTGGATGAATTTTTATGCAAATTATCTACTCAGCGCCAGGCTGAAATAATGTTATGAAAGGGAGTGATTTTATCAGATTTCGTTATCAGAAAACATGCCTGGGTCACGCCGCGCAAATAAGCTTAAAAGTAAATTAAATGTTATCAAAATGATGTTGTTTTGGTGGCGGGGCAGGGTGTATTGTAACCACCTCTTAATGCGTTGCCCTCTGTCGTCAGATAGTCTTCTGGTGAGAGATAAAGTCGCGTGACCTCAAATTCTTTAGCTACGAAAATTGTAATTATTTACTTGCTGAATTATGGTCGCTGCAACGGATTTACAGATACTTAAGTTAACCATAATAAGGAGTTTAGGATGAAAGTCGCAGTCCTCGGCGCTGCTGGTGGTATCGGCCAGGCGCTTGCCCTACTACTGAAAACCCAACTGCCTTCAGGCTCAGAACTCTCCCTGTACGATATTGCTCCGGTAACCCCTGGTGTGGCGGTTGACCTGAGCCACATCCCGACTGCTGTAAAAATCAAAGGCTTCTCCGGTGAAGATGCACGTCCTGCTCTGCAGGGTGCCGACGTGGTGCTGATTTCTGCAGGCGTGGCGCGTAAGCCAGGCATGGATCGTTCAGACCTGTTCAACGTCAACGCGGGCATCGTGAAAAACCTGGTGCAGCAGATTGCAGAAATCTGCCCGAAAGCATGCATCGGGATCATCACTAACCCGGTGAACACCACCGTGGCTATCGCGGCAGAAGTGCTGAAGAAAGCGGGTGTTTACGACAAAAACAAACTGTTCGGCGTAACCACGCTGGATATCATCCGTTCCAACACCTTTGTTGCTGAGCTGAAAGGCAAGCAGCCAACAGAAGTGGAAGTACCGGTAATTGGCGGTCACTCTGGCGTCACCATCCTGCCTCTGCTGTCGCAGATCCCAGGCGTGAGCTTCACCGAGCAGGAAGTGGCTGACCTGACTAAACGCATCCAGAACGCGGGCACCGAAGTGGTGGAAGCGAAAGCGGGCGGCGGTTCTGCAACCCTGTCTATGGGCCAGGCGGCTGCGCGTTTTGGTCTGTCACTGGTTCGCGCTCTGCAGGGCGAGAAAGGCGTTGTTGAATGCGCTTACGTTGAAGGCGATGGCGAACACGCTCGCTTCTTCTCTCAGCCGCTGCTGCTGGGTAAAAACGGTATCGAAGAGCGTAAATCCATTGGTACGCTGAGCGCGTTTGAACAACACGCGATGGAAGGCATGCTGGATACGCTGAAGAAAGATATCACCCTGGGAGAAGAGTTCGTTAACAAGTAAAACGAACCGTCTCCCGGTAAAAAAAACGGAGCTTATCGCTCCGTTTTTTTATGCCTGTCAGTTAGTGGCCGGGTATTCCTGAATCGTCACGTGCAGCGTCAGTTTCTTATCGTTGCGCATGACCTCAACAGGGATGATAGAACCTGGGCGAATTTCTGCCACCTGATCCATCGTCTCCAGCGCAGAGACCGCTGGCGTGCCGTTGACCGACACAATGACATCGTTTACCTGAATCCCCGCGTTAGCCGCCGGACCACCCTGTGCCACCTCGTTAACCACAATGCCCTGAATCTGATCGATACCGCCGCCCTGGGTATGCATCGGTGCAATTTCGCGCCCGCCGATACCGATATAGCCGCGGATCACGCGTCCGTCGCGAATCAGTTTATCCATAATTTTGGTCGCCAGCTGGAACGGAATGGCAAAGCCGATCCCTTCCGGCGTCTCACCGTCGTTACTCTTATCGAACGAGAGGGTGTTGATGCCCATCAGCTCGCCCAGCGAGTTGACCAGCGCCCCGCCGGAGTTACCGTGGTTGATGGAGGCATCGGTTTGCAGGAAGTTCTGCCGCCCGGAGGGGTTCAAACCGATACGACCGGTCGCGCTGATAATCCCCTGGGTGATGGTCTGGCCCAGGTTGTAAGGGTTACCGATAGCCAGTACGACGTCACCAATATGCGGGGTACGTTTACGGTTGATCGGGATGACCGGCAAACCGCCCGTGGCGTTAATTTTCAGAACGGCCAGGTCGGTCAGGCTGTCAGACCCAACGAGTAACGCCTCAAACACGCGGCCATCCTGCAGGGCGACGATGATCTGGTCGGCATCGTTAATCACGTGCTTGTTGGTAATAATGTAGCCGCGCTCGTCCATGATCACGCCGGAGCCGAGGGTACGGATCTCCAGCTGGTTATGGGCTGAGGTATTCAGGCCTCGGTTATAGACGTTAACCACGGCAGGTGCGGCACGGCGGACGGCCTGGTTATAGGTGGCCGGCGTTTCATCCGTGCTATCGAACTGGGGAGCCGACAGTTTATTGAACTGACGTAAAGACGGCAGCGCCAGCAGCAGCAGGCCAGCGACAATCAAACCGATGACAGTAGAACGTAAGAGCTTTAAAAGCATGATGCGCGTGTCGTTAAAAAAGGAACGATTTGCAGCATAACATGAGTTATCCGGACATCACACGCAGCGGTGATGTCCGGGTCGCAAATGCTTAGCGCAACAGAATATAGATGGACTCATTGCCACGCATGACCTGCAGGGCAATAACCGCCGGTTTACTTTCCAGCACCTTGCGCAGTTCGGCAATAGACTGCACGCGGTTGCGGTTTACACCGATAATCACGTCATCCTGATGCAATCCGGCCTGTGCGGCAGGGCTGCTCTTCTCAACGGTATCGATGCTAATGCCTTTCGTGCCGTCCTTCAGCTGCCCGTCGCTCAACGTAGCCCCCTGTAGCGCCGGGGCGATAAGCTCCGCACTGGCCGAAGATGAGGTGCTCTTATCCAGCGTCACCTCAACGTCAAGCGGCTTACCGTCACGTATCAGGCCCAGCTTCACTTTGGCGCCAGGTTCCGTTGTGGCAATCCGGGAGCGCAGTTCTGCAAAGCTGTTCAGCGGTTTGTCGTTCAGGCTGACGATCACATCTCCCGATTTCACGCCCGCTTTTGCCGAGCCGGAATTTGGCAGCACTTCACTGACAAACGCCCCGCGCTGTACGTTGATATTGAACGCTTTTGCGATATCCGCGCTCATCTCCATACCTTTAATACCCAGCAGCCCGCGTTTGATTTCACCGAACTGGATCAGCTGCTGCGCCAGGGTTTTGGCCATATTGCTGGGGATAGCAAAACCGATCCCGATGCTGCCGCCGCCCGGGGCCAGAATCGCCGTGTTAATCCCAATCAGCTCGCCGTTAAGGTTGAGCAATGCTCCGCCGGAGTTACCACGGTTGATTGATGCATCGGTCTGGATAAAGTTTTCCAGCCCTTCCAGATTGAGGCCGCTGCGCCCGAGCGCCGAGACGATCCCGGAAGTTGCGGTCTGCCCTAAGCCAAAGGGGTTGCCCACGGCGACGGCAAAATCGCCGACGCGCAGTTTGTCGGAATCCGCGATGGCAATCTGGGTCAGGTTGCTTGGGTTTTGTACCTGCAGCAGCGCGATGTCGCTCTGGTCATCGCCGCCGATCAGTTTGGCATCAAATTCACGGCCATCGTTCAGCTGGACGCTGATCTTATCGGCCTGGCTGATGACGTGATTGTTGGTCAGGATATAGCCTTTTGCCGCATCAATAATGACGCCAGAGCCCAGGCCTTCAAAAGGCTGCGCCTGCTGGTCGGGAGACTCATCGCCGAAATATTTTTTCAGTTCTTCAGGGACGCGTTGGCTTTGTACTGCGGTGCCCTCAACCTGAACGCTGACGACCGCAGGCAACACTTTTTCCAGCATTGGCGCGAGGCTTGGAATGGCCGCCTGGCCAGGCACCTGGGAAGGAATGGCGGCAAATACAGGGACGGACGCCGAGAGAGATAACCCGACACTTAACGCGATAGCGCTCAACAGCTGGTTTTTTTTCTTCATCGATGTTGACTCTCGTAACCTGGAATAAAGGAAAAACGGCCCTAAAAAACACGTTGATGTTATTGAATTTTAAACCGCTGAACAATGAGGTGTTTAACTAAATGATAGCTGGGGTCATCAGGAAAGGACGGGCGCAATCGCTGCGCCCGTAAAATAAATTCAGGTTGTGCGATTAATCGCGTTTTACACCGCCGCGCAGCAGGCCGGACGCGCCATCGGAATAGTCGCGAGGCATCTGAACGGGCGCCTGATCGTTACCGGCTTCAGAGTCAGCCAGACGGTTGCGGAACGGGTTGGTTTCCGCGGTCATTTCCGGCAGCAGGCTGCTGGAGCTTTTTGCCATATGTTGATACAGCTGACGATAGTCGGTTGCCATGTTGTCCAGCAGCTCGGCGCTACGGGCAAAATGGCTGACCAGCTCTTCACGATACTCTTCCAGCTCGGCTTTGTTCTTTTCCAGTTCGTACTGCAGTGACTGCTGCTGACGCAATTTGCGATTACCGAAACGCATGGCCACAGCACCGATGACGATGCCGACGACTAAACCGATTAGCGCATATTCCCAGGTCATGAACTTCTCCCGTTGTCTTGTTGTTCCGTAGGGTGTTGGCTCGGCTCCTGCCTGTGCCTGATAATGCCACTATAACCGCTATTTCTGCAGAAGTGGAATCCTGACGTATCATCGCGTAGTGTAGAACGGCCTTTTTTTCATCAGTCACGTCTGCTGGTGAGCGTTAATTGAAGGAATAACAATAAGATTATGCAAAACCTGTCCCCTGCATCGCGATATCAACTGGCCCTTAACGAGGGCTCTCATCAGCCTGATGACGTTCAACGTGAGGCGGTGAACCGTCTTGAGATGATTTATCAGGAGCTCACGGCAAAACCCGCTGAAGTTGAACAGAACGGTGGGCTAAAGGCGGCGTTTGGGCGGTTGCTCGGTAAAAAAACGCAACAGGCTCACGCGCCGGTGCGCGGTTTATATATGTGGGGCGGGGTCGGTCGCGGAAAAACCTGGCTGATGGACCTGTTTTATATGAGCCTGCCTGGCGCACGTAAGCAGCGTCTGCACTTCCATCGTTTTATGCTGCGGGTGCATGAAGAACTGACCGCACTGCAGGGCAAGAGCGATCCGCTGGAGATTGTGGCCGACAGGTTCAAAGCTGAAACCGACGTGCTCTGCTTCGACGAGTTTTTTGTGTCTGACATCACCGATGCCATGCTGCTAGGCGGCCTGATGAAAGCGCTATTTGCCCGCGGGGTCACGCTGGTGGCCACGTCGAATATCCCGCCGGATGAGCTCTATCGTAACGGCCTGCAGCGGGCACGCTTCCTGCCCGCCATCGATGCCCTCAAGCAGCACTGCGACATTATGAACGTCGATGCCGGTGTCGATTATCGTCTGCGCACGCTGACTCAGGCGCATCTGTGGCTTTCGCCGTTAAATGCAGAGACCACCCGCGAGATGGATACACTCTGGCTGGCGCTGGCGGGAGCAAAACGCGAGCACGCCCCGGAACTCGAGATTAACCATCGACCGCTGCCCACGCTCGGCGTCGAAAACCAAACGCTGGCGGTCTCCTTTACGACGCTCTGCGTGGATGCCCGCAGCCAGCATGACTACATTGCGCTTTCGCGTCTGTTCCACACCGTGATGGTGCTGGATGTACCGGTGATGACGCGGCTGATGGAGAGCGAAGCACGGCGCTTCATTGCGCTGGTGGATGAGTTTTATGAGCGCCACGTCAAGCTGGTGGTCAGCGCCGAGGTACCTTTATATGAGATTTACCAGGGAGAGCGGCTGAAATTTGAGTTCCAGCGCTGCCTGTCGCGCCTGCAGGAGATGCAGAGTGAGGAATACCTGAAGCTGGAGCATATGCCATAAATGCCACCCTCTCCCTGAGAAGGGAACCTTGTAGGCCGGGTAAGGCGCAGCCGCCACCCGGCATTTTCCACCCCCCCGAAAAACCCATTCCAAATCACATTTAAGGGTCGATCTTTGACCTCAACTTCTCTATAATCTTGCGACCCCACGTTACGAGAAGGTTTTTTTCCCGAAACTTTCTATGTGTCGGCATGTGCTATTCGAAGGGGTAGGTTTGCCGGACTTTGTCGTGTGAACCTCAACTGACTAAACGTTTGGGTGTTCACCAACGTGTAACTTATTATTTGGGTAAGCTTTTAATGAAAACTTTTACAGCTAAACCAGAAACCGTACAGCGCGACTGGTATGTTGTTGACGCGACCGGTAAAACTCTGGGCCGTCTGGCTACTGAACTGGCTCGTCGCCTGCGCGGTAAGCATAAAGCGGAATACACTCCGCACGTTGATACCGGTGATTACATCATCGTTCTGAACGCTGATAAAGTTGCTGTAACCGGCAACAAGCGTACTGACAAAGTGTACTATCACCACACTGGCCACATCGGTGGTATCAAAGAAGCGACCTTTGAAGAGATGATTGCCCGCCGTCCTGAGCGTGTGATTGAAATCGCGGTTAAAGGCATGCTGCCAAAAGGCCCGCTGGGTCGTGCTATGTTCCGTAAACTGAAAGTTTACGCAGGCAACGAGCACAACCACGCGGCACAGCAACCGCAAGTTCTTGACATCTAATCGGGATTATAGGCAATGGCTGAAAATCAATACTACGGCACTGGTCGCCGCAAAAGTTCCGCAGCTCGCGTTTTCATCAAACCGGGCAGTGGTAAAATCGTAATCAACCAGCGTTCTCTGGAACAATACTTCGGTCGCGAAACTGCCCGCATGGTAGTTCGCCAGCCGCTGGAACTGGTTGATATGGTAGAAAAACTGGATCTGTACATCACCGTTAAAGGTGGTGGTATCTCCGGTCAGGCAGGTGCGATCCGTCACGGTATCACCCGCGCTCTGATGGAGTACGACGAATCCCTGCGTTCTGAACTGCGTAAAGCTGGCTTCGTTACTCGTGACGCGCGTCAGGTTGAACGTAAGAAAGTGGGTCTGCGTAAAGCACGTCGTCGTCCACAGTTCTCCAAACGTTAATCCATTCTGCTTACGCAGAACGATTGGCGAAAAACCCGCTTCGGCGGGTTTTTTTATGGATAATGCGCAGGTTATCCACAATCTCCATGCATATATCTTCTCTTTTTCCACATTTCCAGAATCCCCTCACCACAAAGCCATCAAAATCTGGTAAACTATCATCCAATTTTCTGCCCAAATATCGGTGAATACTCGATTTTTGTTCGTTTCTTGAACAATGTGTTTTCTCTGGGATGGGCGATACAACATCTGGCTGGCCCCTGTTGGGCTGGTAGCAGTAAAAATTCTGAATATACCTGGAGGTTTTCATGGCTGTCGCTGCCAACAAACGTTCGGTAATGACGCTGTTTTCTGGTCCTACTGACATTTATAGCCATCAGGTTCGTATCGTGCTGGCCGAGAAGGGTGTCAGTTTTGAGATCGAGCATGTGGAAAAGGATAACCCGCCTCAGGATCTGATCGATCTCAACCCGAGCCAAAGCGTACCGACGCTGGTGGATCGCGAGCTGACCCTGTGGGAATCCCGTATCATTATGGAATATCTGGATGAGCGTTTCCCGCATCCGCCGCTGATGCCTGTTTACCCTGTCGCGCGTGGTGAAAGCCGCCTGTACATGCAGCGTATCGAAAAAGACTGGTACTCGCTGATGAACGTGATTACCAGCGGTTCTGCTTCTGAAGCTGACGCTGCGCGTAAGCAGCTGCGTGAAGAGCTGCTTGCGATTGCTCCTGTGTTTGGTCAGAAACCATTCTTCCTGAGCGATGAGTTCAGCCTGGTGGATTGCTACCTGGCACCACTGCTGTGGCGTCTGCCAACCCTGGGCGTAGAGTTCAGCGGTCCTGGCGCGAAAGAGCTGAAGGGCTATATGACTCGCGTATTTGAACGCGACTCTTTCCTGGCATCTTTAACTGAACCGGAACGTGAAATGCGTCTCGGCCGAGGCTAATGACTGTGGAAATGTCACAACTTACCCCACGCCGTCCTTATCTGCTGCGCGCCTTCTATGAATGGCTGCTGGATAACCAGCTCACGCCGCACCTGGTTGTGGATGTGACGTTGCCGGGCGTGCTGGTTCCTATGGAATACGCGCGTGACGGACAGATCGTACTGAACATTGCGCCGCGTGCGGTGGGTAACCTGGAGCTGGCAAACGATGAAGTGCGCTTCAACGCGCGTTTCGGCGGCGTGCCGCGTCAGGTTTCCGTACCTCTGGCAGCCGTGCTGGCTATCTACGCGCGTGAAAACGGTGCGGGTACCATGTTCGAGCCGGAAGCGGCGTATGATGAAGATGTTGCCAGCCTGAATGATGACAACGGATCCGATGAGCGCGAAAGCGACACGGTGATGTCACTTATCGATGGTGATAAACCCGATCATCACGACGACAATGACCCTGATGACGATCCGCCTCCGCGCGGTGGTCGTCCGGCTCTTCGCGTCGTGAAATAAAAACAGGCCCAATCGGGCCTGTTTTTTTTACACTTCCAGGTAGTTCAGGATCCCGTCAGCCGCTTTACGGCCTTCGGCAATCGCCGTTACCACCAGGTCAGAACCACGAACGATATCACCACCGGCGAATATTTTCGGGTTGCTGGTCTGGAATGCGTTGTCGCTACCTTCTGGCGCAATCACGCGGCCCTGCGAATCCAGCTCAACGCTGTGCTTCGCCAGCCATTCCATGCTGTGAGGACGGAAACCGAACGCCATCACTACGGCATCGGCCGGGATCACGTGCTCCGAACCGGCTACGATCTCGGCGCGACGACGGCCTTTCGCATCCGGTGCGCCCATCTCAGTGCGCGCCATCTTCACGCCGCTCACTTTACCGTTGGCATTCACTTCAATACCCAGAGGCTGGATGTTGAACTGGAACTCCACGCCCTCTTCACGCGCGTTTTTCACTTCGCGTTTAGAGCCCGGCATGTTCTCTTCGTCACGACGATAGGCGCAGATCACGTGTGCCGCATTCTGACGAATGGAGGTACGCACGCAGTCCATCGCGGTATCACCGCCGCCCAGCACCACCACGCGTTTGCCTTCCATGCTTACGAACGGCTCATCGGCGGTTTCGCCGTAGCCCATGATCTGCTTGGTATTGGCAATCAGGAACGGCAGCGCATCGTACACGCCTGGCGCATCTTCGTTCTCCAGACCGCCGCGCATGGACTGATAGGTGCCCACGCCGAGGAACACGGCGTCGTAATCCTTCAGCAGGTCGTCGAGCTGCACGTCGCGGCCCACCTCCACGTTCAGTTTGAACTCAATGCCCATGCCGGTGAAGATTTCACGGCGACGGGTCATGACCTCTTTTTCCAGCTTGAAGGCCGGGATACCGAAGGTCAGCAGACCGCCGATTTCCGGATGGCGGTCAAAGACCACCGCCTTCACGCCGTTGCGGGTCAGCACGTCCGCACAGGCCAGGCCCGCCGGGCCCGCGCCGATGATCGCCACGCGCTTGTCGGTTTGCTTCACGCCGGTCATGTCCGGACGCCAGCCCATTTCGAACGCTTTATCGTTGATATAGCGCTCGATGTTGCCGATGGTCACCGCGCCGAACTCGTCGTTCAGCGTACAGGAGCCTTCGCACAGACGGTCCTGAGGGCACACGCGGCCGCACACTTCCGGCAGGGTGTTGGTCTGGTGAGACAGCTCGGCGGCTTCAAAAATACGCCCTTCGTTGGCCAGCTTCAGCCAGTTCGGGATGTAGTTGTGTACCGGACATTTCCATTCGCAGTAAGGGTTACCGCAGGACAGGCAGCGGTCTGCCTGTGCCTTGGCCTGGCCTTCTGAAAACGGCTCGTAGATTTCAACAAATTCAATTTTGCGGATCTTCAGCGGTTTCTTTGGCGGATCAACACGCTGCAGGTCGATAAACTGGTATACGTTCTGGCTCATCTGAATTCCTTACTGCGCCTGCACGCGCAGCTCTGCTGCGCTACGACTACGGTGACCCAACAGGGCTTTAACATCGCTGGACTTCGGCTTAACCAGCGCGAATTTCGCAGAGAACGCCGGCCAGTTCGCCAGGATCTCTTCGCCGCGCGAAGAACCGGTATGCTGCACGTGTTCGGTAATCAAGCCGCGCAGGTGTTCTTCATGGATAGCCAGCGTATCAACGTCCAGCACTTCCACCAGCTCCGGGTTCACGCGTTTGCGGAACTCGCCGTCTTCGTCCAGGACGTACGCAAAACCGCCCGTCATGCCCGCGCCGAAGTTCACGCCGGTTTTACCCAGAACGCAAACAATCCCGCCCGTCATGTATTCACACCCGTTATCGCCAATGCCTTCCACCACGGTGATAGCACCGGAGTTACGCACCGCAAAACGCTCGCCCGCACGGCCTGCTGCAAAGAGACGACCGCCGGTCGCGCCGTACAGGCAGGTGTTACCGATGATGCTGGCTTCATGGCTGCGGAAGGCTGAGCCGACCGGAGGACGCACCGCCAGCAGACCGCCTGCCATGCCTTTACCGACGTAGTCGTTGGCATCGCCGGTCAGGTACAGCTCAACGCCGCCTGCGTTCCATACGCCGAAGCTCTGACCCGCGGTACCGCTGAAGTGCGCGGTAATCGGATCCGCTGCCAGCCCCTGGTCACCGTGCGTTTGCGCGATGTAGCCGGAGAGGGAGGCGCCCACGGAGCGGTCGGTGTTGCGGATATCAAACCAGAACGTTTTGCTCTGCTTGTCGTCCACGTACGGTTTCGCCTGCTGCAGCAGCTGCGCGTTCAGCACGCCGTTATCGAACGGCGGGTTGTTCTCGGTGCAGTAGACCGCTTTGCCAGGGTGCGGCTGCGCGGTTTCCAGCAGCTTGCTCAGCTCCAGCTTCTGCTGCTTCGCCGTGAAGCCTTCCAGCTCTTTCAGCAGGTCGGTACGGCCAATCAGGTCCACCAGACGCTTCACGCCCAGCTGCGCCATCAGCTCGCGGGTTTCGCGGGCGATGAACTCAAAGTAGTTGGTCACTTTGAACGGCAGACCGTGATAGTGGTTCTTACGCAGCTTCTCGTCCTGGGTTGCAACGCCGGTTGCGCAGTTGTTCAGGTGGCAAATACGCAGGTATTTACAGCCGAGCGCAACCATTGGGCCGGTACCGAAGCCGAAGCTTTCCGCGCCGAGGATCGCCGCTTTAATGATGTCGAGACCGGTTTTCAGGCCGCCGTCCACCTGCAGACGGATCTTGTGACGCAGACCGTTAGCCACCAGCGCCTGCTGGGTTTCCACCAGGCCAAGCTCCCACGGGCAGCCCGCGTATTTCACGGAGGAGAGCGGGCTTGCGCCGGTGCCGCCGTCGTAGCCGGCGATGGTGATGAGATCCGCATAGGCTTTCGCCACGCCGGTAGCGATGGTGCCGACGCCCGGTTCGGAAACCAGCTTCACGGAGATCATCGCCTTCGGGTTGACCTGCTTCAGGTCGAAAATTAGCTGGGCTAAGTCCTCGATAGAGTAGATATCGTGGTGCGGCGGCGGGGAGATCAGCGTCACGCCCGGCACGGAATAGCGCAGTTTGGCGATGTACGGGGTAACTTTATCACCCGGCAGCTGGCCGCCTTCGCCCGGTTTAGCACCCTGAGCGACTTTAATCTGGATCACGTCGGCGTTCACCAGGTACGCAGGCGTCACGCCAAAGCGACCGGATGCCACCTGCTTGATACGGGACACTTTGTTGGTGCCGTAACGCGCCGGATCTTCACCGCCTTCGCCGGAGTTGGAGTTGCCGCCGATGCTGTTCATGGCTTCCGCCAGCGCTTCGTGGGCTTCCGGGCTCAGCGCGCCGATGGACATCGCCGCGGTATCGAAGCGTTTGAACAGCTCGGATGCAGGCTCAACCTCGTCAATGCTGACCGCTTCATCACCCGGGTTCAGGGCAATGAGGTCGCGCAGCGTTGCCGCCGGGCGGTTGTTTACCAGCTCAGCGTACTGCTGGTAATCGCTGTATTCACCGCTCTGAACCGCCTGCTGCAGCGTGCGCACCACATCCGGGTTGTATGCATGATACTCGCCGCCGTGAACGTATTTCAGCAGACCGCCCTGATCCAGCGGCTTACGTGCCAGCCAGGCACGTTTGGACAGGTTCACCAGATCCTGCTGGAAGTCAGCAAAACCGGCGCCGCCGATGCGGCTGACCACGCCCTGGAAGCAGAGGTTGGCGACCTCGTCATGCAGGCCGACCGCTTCAAACAGCTTCGAACAGCGGTAGGAGGCAATGGTCGAGATGCCCATTTTGGACATGATCTTATACAGGCCTTTGTTGATGCCGTTACGGTAGTTCAGCATCACCGCGCGGTAATCTTTGTCGATCGCGCGGGTATCCACCAGGCGTGCCAGCGTTTCGTAGGCCAGGTACGGGTAGATCGCCGTCGCGCCAAAGCCTAACAGCACGGCAAAGTGGTGCGGGTCGCGGGCGCTGGCGGTTTCCACAATGATGTTGGCGTCGCAGCGCAGGCTCTTGTCGACCAGACGCGTCTGGATAGCACCGACCGCCATCGGGGCTGGCACCGGCAGACGGTTTTTCGCAATATTGCGGTCGGAGAGCACCAGCAGAACGGTACCGTTACGCACCATCTGTTCGGCTTTGTCACACAGCGCATTCACCGTCTCTTCGAGGCTCGCTTCGGTCACGTCGAAGGTAATATCGAGCGTATCGGCGCGGTAGTGCTCCTCTTTCATGGTGGTGAGCTGTTTGAAATCGGAGTACAGCAGGATCGGCGATTTAAAGGTCAGACGGTGCGCCTGGCCTTCTGCCTCGCAGAAGACGTTCATCTCGCGACCGATGCTGGTAGCCAGCGACATCACGTGCGCTTCGCGCAGCGGGTCGATCGGCGGGTTGGTCACCTGCGCGAACTGCTGGCGGAAATAGTCATAGATGATGCGCGGCTGGCTGGAGAGCACGGCAAATGGGGTATCGTCCCCCATGGAGCCGACCGCTTCCTGGCCGTTTTCACCCAGTACGCGAATAACAGAGTCCAGCTCTTCCGCGCTGTAGTTAAACTGTTTCTGGAAGCTTGCAAGCGTATCGTCGTCCAGTTCGCGACGACCCACTTCTTCATCTGATAAATCTTCGAACGGCACGAGGCGACGGACGTTCTTCTCCATCCACTCTTTGTACGGATGACGGCTTTTAAGATCGTGATCGGTTTCGGCAGAGTGCAGAATGCGACCTCCGCGGGTGTCGATCACCATCAGCTCGCCCGGACCGACGCGGCCTTTCTCGACCACTTCGTCAGGCTGGTAATCCCAGATACCGACTTCAGAGGCGCAGGTGATGAGCTTGTCTTTGGTGATGACGTAGCGCGCCGGACGCAGACCGTTACGGTCCAGGTTACAGGCGGCAAAGCGGCCGTCGGACATGACGATGCCCGCCGGGCCGTCCCACGGCTCCATGTGCATGGAGTTAAAGTCGAAGAACGCGCGCAGCTCAGGGTCCATATCCGGGTTGTTCTGCCAGGCCGGTGGCACGAGCAGACGCATGGCGCGCACAATGTCCATCCCGCCTGCCAGCAGCAGTTCCAGCATGTTATCCATGGAGCTGGAGTCAGAGCCGGTTTCGTTCACGAACGGCGCGGCATCGTGCAGGTCAGGGATCAGCGGCGTCTGGAATTTATAGGTACGGGCGCGGGCCCACTGGCGGTTACCGGTGATGGTGTTGATCTCGCCGTTGTGCGCCAGGTAGCGGAACGGTTGAGCAAGCGGCCAGCGTGGAACGGTGTTGGTGGAGAAGCGCTGGTGGAACAGGCAAATGGCCGATTCCAGACGCAGGTCCGCCAGGTCCAGGTAGAAGCGCGGCAGGTCAGCCGGCATACACAGACCCTTATAGATGTTCACCAGGTTAGAGAGGCTACAGACGTAGAACTCTTTATCGTCCTGGAGACGTTTTTCAATGCGGCGGCGGGCAATAAACAGACGGCGTTCCATATCACGCGGACGCCAGCCCGCAGGCGCGTTGACGAAAATCTGTTCAATACGAGGCAGCGAGGAGAGGGCGATTTCACCGAGCACCCCTTCGTTGGTTGGCACATTGCGCCAGCCGACAATCGACAGGGTTTCACGCTGAAGTTCTTCTTCGACGATGCGGCGTGAGGCGGCAGCCTTTTCAGGATCCTGGTTCAGGAACAGCATGCCGACAGCGTAGTTTTTGGCTAAACGCCAGCCGCGCTCTTCCGCCACGATGCGGAAGAAACGATCCGGTTTTTGCAGCAGCAGGCCGCAACCGTCGCCCGTTTTACCATCGGCAAGAATCGCGCCACGGTGCTGCATTCGGGCCAGTGCGTGAATAGCAGTACGCACTACCTTGTGGCTAGGTTCGCCTTCTATGTGGGCGATCAGGCCGAAACCACAGTTATCCTTCTCAAGGGATTTATCGTACAACATATCAGTGAACCTCCCCAGGCTCGTCGGGCTTCCCACTGAACTTTACCGTGGCGCACAGGCACAGAAAGAGCATGGCGACGGGGTTTGCGTTTCATACGCGGACCTCGCATTCGCCCTCTTTTTCATCCTTTCGCGCAGGTAAACAAGTTTGAGGACTTGCTTCAGAGGGAATCTCAATTACTGCATAAATATGATGAGCAGGCCGCTCATCCAGAAAGCTTCCAGCGGATTTCCAACTTATCGGGAATTGGTACACAGGTCAAATGGCAATCTTATTTATACAAAAATGTGCTAAAGAGAGTTTATGTCTTTGAAATTAAATGGAATTTAACTATTTTTACATTGATTGTATGCCCTGGCAGGACGCAGCGGAGTGTGATCTGACTCACTATATGAAAGCGGTATTATCAATGTAGCGTGCTGAATAGCCGTTTTATAGCAGAATAATAATCTGGCAATGACTGCAAACCCGCATAAACCCACTGTTTTTCAGTGGTGGCGCTATAAATGAAAAAAACAATCAGAACATAAGGAAAAGTAATCACGGGTGGCATGAATGAAATTGCAGTAATCCTGAGTATTTATTCATATAGATAAAGGCCGTCCAGGGCGATTGATCCAGGTCATCGCCGACAGAGGCTAAAAGTGGCAGGCTTGTCCCCTTTCTCCGGGACGGTCTATCAGATTATGCAGTTACAGAAATTAGTCAATATGTTTGGTGGGGATCTTTTGCAGCGGTACGGGCAAAAGGTTCATAAGCTGACGCTGCACGGCGGGTTTAGCTGCCCGAATCGCGATGGCACCATCGGGCGCGGCGGCTGCACCTTCTGTAACGTTGCGTCCTTTGCTGACGAAGCCCAGCAGCATCACTCTATCGCTGAACAGCTTGCCCATCAGGCCAGCCTGGTGAACCGCGCGAAGCAGTATCTGGCTTATTTTCAGGCCTACACCAGCACGTGGGCGGAGGTGCAGGTGCTGCGCTCTATGTATCAGCAGGCCGTCAGCCAGGCTAACATCGTTGGGCTGTGCGTGGGCACGCGCCCGGACTGCGTACCGGACGCGGTGCTGGACCTGCTCAGCGAGTACAAAGCACAAGGCTACGAGATCTGGCTGGAGCTGGGCTTGCAGACCGCGCACGACAAAACCCTGCACCGTATTAACCGTGGCCATGATTTCGCCTGCTACCAGCGCACCACGCGCCTGGCCCGCGAGCGCGGGCTGAAGGTCTGCTCGCATCTGATTGTCGGCTTGCCGGGTGAAGGGCAGCAGCACGGCCTGGAGACGCTGGAAAAGGTGGTTGAGACCGGCGTGGACGGCATTAAGCTGCACCCGCTGCATATCGTTACGGGAAGCATTATGGCGAAAGCCTGGGAAGCCGGGCGGTTAAGCGGTATTGAGCTTGAGGACTATACGGTGACGGCGGGGGAGATGATTCGCCACACCCCGCCGGAAATTGTCTACCACCGCATCTCGGCCAGCGCCCGCCGTCCAACGCTTCTGGCACCGCTATGGTGTGAGAACCGCTGGACGGGGATGTTGGAAATCGACCGCTACCTGCAGGAGAACGGTGTTCAGGGCTCGGCGCTTGGCCGCCCGTGGGTTCCACGTCTACCGGCGACGGCCGCCTAACAGACTTCCCAGCATGCCGCGCACTATCTGATTGGTGACCTGTCGCGCCGCGCTTTTCGCCATGGTTTGTACCACGCCGTCGCGCTTGCCGCCGCGCGGCCCGGTGCTGCCGAACAGGATGTCTTTGAGACCCCCGAGAATACCGTCATCCACGGCGACAGACTGCCCTTTAGCGGCAGGCGCATCCTGGGATTCGGTGGTCGCCTGCACCCCTTTTTGCAGCATCTCGAACGCAGACTCGCGATCAACCTCGTCTTCGTACTTCCCGTAAACCGGAGAATGGTTAATCAGGCCGTTACGTTCATCGTCGGTAACGGGCCCCATGCGCGAGCAGGGCGCGATCACCATGGCGCGTTCTACCACGGACGGGCTGCCCTTCGCATCCAGGAATGAGATCAGCGCTTCACCGGTGCCTAACGCCTGAATCGCCGCTTCGGTATCAAAGGCAGGATTAGCGCGCATGGTCTGCGCGGCGGCTTTCACCGCTTTCTGATCCTTCGGCGTAAAGGCGCGCAAGGCGTGCTGCACGCGGTTACCGAGCTGACCGAGCACGTTATCCGGGATATCCGACGGGTTTTGTGAAACAAACCAGACGCCAACGCCTTTGGAGCGGATCAGGCGAATGACCTGTTCAATCTTATCCAGCAATACCTGCGGCGCGTCGTTAAACAGCAGATGCGCTTCGTCAAAGAAGAAGACCAGCTTCGGTTTTTCCAGATCGCCCGCTTCGGGTAACTGTTCGTAGAGCTCAGAGAGCATCCACAGCAGGCTGGCGGCGTAGAGCTTTGGCATCTGGTAGAGCTTCTCGGAGCTCAGAATGTTGATGATGCCTTTGCCGCTGCTGTCGGTGCGCATCCAGTCTTTGATATCCAGCATCGGCTCGCCGAAGAAGTGTTCGGCCCCCTGTTGCTCCAGCGTCAGTAACCCGCGCTGAATGGCTCCCACCGAGGCGCTGCTGATATTGCCGTACTGGTTCTGGAAGGATTTGGCGTTATCGCCTATGTACTGCGTAATGGCACGCAGATCTTTGAAATCAAGCAGCAGCAGCCCCTGATCGTCGGCAATGCGGAAGATAATATTCAGCACGCCGGACTGCACGTCGTTGAGGTTAAGCAGACGGGCCAGCAGCAGCGGGCCGAGATCGGAGACGGTAGCGCGCACCGGGTGGCCTTTCTCACCAAAGATATCCCACACCACCACCGGATTGTTATGCGGCGTCCAGTCCGTGATGCCAATATTCTTCAGCCGTTCGAGCAGTTTCTCAGAGGCCGTACCTTCCTGAGCCACACCGGTTAAATCGCCTTTCACGTCAGCCATAAAGACCGGTACGCCAATCTCCGAAAGCGACTCCGCCAGCTTTTGCAGGGTGACGGTTTTCCCCGTCCCGGTCGCTCCGGTGATCAGACCGTGGCGGTTCGCCATCGCGGGCAGTAAATACAGCTCTTTTTCCAGCGTCCTGGCAATTAACAATGGTGTACTCATGATGCGCTTCCTCTCTTTGTCCTGGGTGGATTATAGGCAACCTGACCGCAATTTGGTTGAGTAAATTCCTGACTTTGCGGCGCATTATCCAGTGCGGACTATGCTTTTGCATACGGTTCACAAAAATAGTGGGAAACGATGTCCAGATTCTTCTTTAACGATCGCAAACAGCTGGTCAACGATGCCATTGAAGGCATACTGCTTTCTGCGCCACAAGCAAATCTCGTCAAACTTGATATCGATCCGGCCATCAGGATCGTCGCACGTGGAGACTGGGACAAAAGCCGCGTGGCGGTGATCTCCGGCGGCGGCTCAGGCCACGAACCCGCGCACGCCGGGTTTGTTGGCAAAGGGATGCTGACGGCGGCAGTGTGTGGCGATCTGTTTGCCTCGCCGAGCGTGGATGCGGTGCTGAATGCCATTGTGGCGGTCACGGGCGATCGCGGCTGTCTGCTGATTGTCAAAAACTACACCGGCGATCGCCTGAACTTTGGCCTCGCGGCAGAAAAGGCCAAACGCTACGGTCTTAAGGTGGAGATGGCGATCGTGGCGGACGATATCGCGCTGCCGGATAACAAGCAGCCGCGCGGTATTGCCGGTACGGCACTGGTGCACAAGATTGCGGGCTATGCGGCGGAGCAGGGGAAATCGCTGAGCGAGGTGCGGGATATTGCGCAACAGGCCTGCGATAACCTCTGGAGCCTGGGCGTTGCGATGCAAACGTGCAACCTGCCGGGCAGCGACGAGGAAGAGGGGCGCATTAAGCAGGGCCATGTCGAGCTGGGGCTGGGCATTCACGGCGAGCCCGGTGCTTCCGTCGTGGATACGCAGAACAGCAAAGCCATTATCGACACGCTGGTGACGCCGTTACGCGCGCAGGCGGGAGAAGGGCGGTTTGCGGTATTGATTAACAATCTCGGTGGCGTATCGGCGCTGGAGATGGCGCTGCTGACCAAAGAGCTGGCGCATTCGGCGCTGAAAGAGGAGATCGCGTACCTGATAGGCCCCGCGCCGCTGGTGAGCGCGCTGGACATGAAGGGCTTTTCGCTCACGCTGCTTAAGCTCAACGACTTCTTTGAAAAGGCGATTCACGCCGAGGTCGAAACGCTGGGCTGGCAGAAGCCCGTGGCGTTTGCGCCACTGCGCACCGTGGCACATACCGCCATTCACGATCGTGTGGAATACACTCCGTCGGACAATCTGCGGGTGGGTGAATATGTCTCCTCGGTGACGAAAACGCTGCTCCAGCTGGAAAACCGACTGAACGCGCTGGATGCCAAAGTGGGCGACGGCGATACCGGCTCCACTTTTGCGCAAGGGGCGCGGGATATTGCGCAGCGTCTGGAGGATCGCAAGCTCCCGCTTGATAACGTATCGACGCTGCTGTTGCTGGTGGGCGAGCGGCTGGCGACGGTGATGGGCGGATCGAGCGGGGTGCTAATGTCGATCTTCTTCACCGCGGCCGCGCAAAAGCTTCACGATGGTCAGCCGCTGCCCGAGGCATTGCTCAGCGGGCTGGCGCAGATGAAGCAGTACGGTGGGGCAGATCTCGGCGATCGTACCCTGATCGACGCGCTACAACCGGCGCTTGAAGCATTGAAAGGTGGCGATATTCAGGCAGCGGCGCAGGCCGCACAGCACGGTGCCGAAGCAACGGCGAAAATGGCGAAAGCCGGCGCGGGACGTTCATCGTATGTGAATAAAGAGAATCTGGATGGGGTAATGGATCCCGGTGCGGTCGCGGTGGCTGAGGTGTTTAAGGCCATGGTAGCTGCAAAACGGTAACGACCGTTACCGTTTTTAGTGTGTGCGCCCTCTCCCTGTGGGAGAGGGTTGGGGTGAGGGCATCAGGCCGCACATTCCCCGCCTATGTCACATCAAAAATCCGCTTTCAATACCACGCGGTAGCGGGCTTTGCCGTCACGCACGTGCTGGATCGCTTCGTTGATTTTCGACATCGGATACAGTTCGGTGGTCGGGGCCACTTTGGTGCGTCCGGCAAACTTCATCAGCTTGCGCAACTCAAACGGCGTACCGGTCGCGGAGCCTGACACACTGCGATCCCCGCCGATCAGGGTAAACGCAGGAACCGGCAGCGGCTTCATCACAGCACCTACGGTATGGAAGTTACCGCCGTAGGCCAGTGCCTCAAAGTACGGCTGCCAGTTGAGATCCACGTTAACGGTGTTGATGATCAGGTCAAACTGCCCAGCCAGCGCGTTCAGCGCGTCAGGATCGCGGCTGTTCACCACTTTATCCGCACCCATCGCCAGCACTTCTTTCTCTTTTGCCGGGTTCGAGCTGAACGCCGTGACTTCACAGCCCATCGCGTGCAGCAGCTTGATGGCGATATGCCCCAGGCCGCCAATACCAATGACGCCCACGCGGCTGGTGGCGGTGATATGGTGCATCAGCAGGGGTTTGAAGACGGTGATACCGCCGCACAGCAGCGGACCGGCGGATTCGATATCAATGCTGTCCGGCAGCGGGATCACCCATTGCCAGTCGGCGCGCAGTTTGTCGGCAAAACCGCCTTTGTTCAGAATGGTGGGAACGGCGCCCTCGAGGCAGTTGATCTGATTGCCGCTGATACAGGCGTCGCAGTGGCCGCAGCTGCGTGCCGTCCAGCCAATGCCCACGCGCTGGCCCACTTTCAGCCCTTTGTCCTGCGCGGCGCTACCGAGGGCCACGACGCGGCCAATAACTTCGTGCCCGGCAACCAGCGGATAGCTGGAGAAGCCCCATTCGTTGTCGATCATCGAGAGATCCGAGTGGCAGATCCCGCAGTAATCAACCTGTACTTCGACGTCTTCTGCTTTTAGTTCGCCCGCATCGTACTCGTACAGCTCAAGTTCTGCACCCGCCTGCGGTGCGGCGTAGCTTTTTATCTTCGACATCGTGTTTCCCCCGTTGTGGTGTGAACTGAGAGTGTAGAGCATTCAGTTTACAGCCGCTTAACAGAAGAGGGCAGGAACAAAACTTACAGACTTTTCAGCATTCTGACTTCGCAATCAACGTGGCCGGTACAGCCCAGCGGTGCATCGATATGCTCAAAGCCCAGATGTTCATACAGGCCGATGGCCTCTTTGAGGAAAGCGGTTGTTTCAAGGTAGCAGCGTGTAAAACCCTGCTTGCGCGCGTGGTCCAGCGCAATCAGCGCCAGCTTTTTTGCCAGTCCTTGCCCGCGCGCCGTTGGCAGGAAATACATTTTCTGTAGTTCACAGATATCCGGCTCGCTGCAGCTGAGGGGCGCCACGCCGCCGCCGCCCACCACCAGGCCGTTCTGCTCGATTACCCAGTAGGCATGCCCTGGCTGGCTGTAGAGCTGGTAAAGCTCGTCCAGGTTCGGGTCAGCAACCGTGTAGCCTTTGTCAGCCGTCAGGCCATATTCGGCAGAAACGGTGCGGATAACGGCGGCGATAGCCGAATTATCCTGCTCAGTGATCCGACGCATCGTCGTCGCGACGGGGGTAATCACGCTCATAGCATTACTCATAACAAAAATTGACACATAACTGCTGTTAATAGCACCGCAGAAAGGGGAGTGCAAGCGAGGAGTTTTCAGGAAGGATACCCCTTACGCCCTGAAGCGTAAGGGGTAAAAGCATTACAGGGCTGCGATAACCGCCTGCTGCTCGATCAGCTTGGTCTTCGCATCGGCGAAAGCAACCAGACGCTCACGCTCTTTCGCGATGACCGCTTCCGGCGCGCGGGCCACAAAGCCTTCGTTCGCCAGCTTGCTTTCGATTTTGCCAATTTCCACGTCGACTTTCGCCACTTCTTTCGCCAGACGAGCCAGCTCGGCGTCTTTGTCGATCAGGCCCGCCATCGGGATCAGCAGCTCGGCACCGTCGATGATTTTGGTCACGGATACCGGACCTTTATCATCTGCAGGCAGCACGGTGATGCTTTCCAGACGCGCCATGGTCTTCAGGAAAGTGTTGTTCTCGGTGACGCGACGAACGGCAGCCTCGCTGCAGCCACGAAGCAGCAGCTCCAGCGGTTTGCCAGGGGCGATGTTCATTTCAGCACGGATGTTACGTACCGCAACGATCGCCTGTTTCAGCCACTCGGTATCCGCGGACGCCGCTTCATCAACCTTGGCCGCATCGAATTCCGGGAACGGCTGCAGCATGATGGTATCGGCGTTGATGCCCGCAATCACCTTCACGCGCTGCCAGATGGTTTCGGTGATAAATGGAATGACCGGATGCGCCAGGCGCAGCAGGCCTTCCAGAACGGTAATCAGCGTGTTGCGCGTGCCGCGCAGTTCCGCCTCAGTGCCGCCGTTCATCACCGGCTTCGCCAGCTCCAGATACCAGTCGCAGAACTGGTTCCAGGTGAATTCATACAGGATGCCCGCCGCGATATCGAAGCGGTAGCTGTCCAGCGCCTCGCGGAACGCTTTCACCGTCTGGTTGAATTCCGCCAGGATCCAGCGGTCCGCCAGAGACAGCGTCATCTCGCCGCCGTTGAAGCCGCAATCCTGATCTTCGGTGTTCATCAGCACGAAGCGGCTGGCGTTCCACAGTTTGTTACAGAAGTTACGGTAACCTTCCAGACGCTTCATGTCCCAGTTGATGTCACGGCCTGTAGAAGCCAGTGCCGCCAGGGTGAAGCGCAGGGCGTCGGTACCGTGAGACTCGATCCCGTTCGGGAACTGCTTCTCGGTACGCTTGCGGATTTTCTCAGCCAGCTGCGGCTGCATCATGTTGCCGGTACGTTTTTCCAGCAGATCTTCCAGAGAGATACCGTCAACCATGTCCAGCGGGTCAATCACGTTCCCCTTGGACTTGGACATCTTCTGGCCTTCGTCGTCGCGGATCAGACCGGTCATGTAGACGGTATGGAACGGAACCTGCGGCTTGCCGTCTTCGTCTTTGATGAAGTGCATGGTCATCATGATCATGCGGGCAATCCAGAAGAAGATAATGTCGAAGCCGGACACCATCACGCTGGTTGGGTGGAACTGACGCAGCGCGTCGGTGTTTTCTGGCCAGCCGAGGGTGGAGAAGGTCCACAGCGCGGAGGAGAACCAGGTGTCCAGCACGTCTTCGTCCTGACGCAGCGCAACGTCTGCGCTCAGGTTGTTTTCCTGACGCACTTCGTCTTCGCTACGGCCAACGTAAACGTTGCCTTCGTTGTCGTACCACGCCGGAATACGGTGACCCCACCACAGCTGACGGGAAATACACCAGTCCTGAATGTCGCGCATCCAGGAGAAGTACATGTTTTCGTACTGCTTCGGCACGAACTGAATGCTGCCGTTCTCAACCGCTTCGACAGCCGGTTTCGCCAGCACGTCGGCACGCACGTACCACTGGTCGGTCAGCATTGGCTCGATAACCACGCCGCCACGGTCGCCGTACGGCACGGTCAGATCGTGAGGTTTGATCTCTTCCAGCAGGCCGAGCGCGTCAACGGCTGCCACGATGGCTTTACGCGCGGCAAAACGCTCCAGCTTCTGGAACTCAGCCGGGATGTCGCTGGAGTAAACGTCGGATTCGTTGCCTTTGGTGTCGTACACTTCTGCGCTTTCGCGGATATCACCGTCGAAGGTCAGAATGTTGATCATCGGCAGGGCGTGACGACGGCCGACTTCATAGTCGTTGAAGTCGTGTGCAGGGGTGATTTTTACGCAACCGGTGCCTTTTTCCATGTCGGCGTGTTCGTCGCCCACAATCGGAATACGGCGGTTTACCAGCGGCAGCACCACGAATTTGCCGATCAGATCTTTATAACGCGGATCTTCCGGGTTAACGGCCACGCCGGTATCGCCCAGCAGGGTTTCCGGACGGGTGGTCGCGACCACCAGGTAATCTTTACCGTCGGCGGTTTTTGCGCCATCGGCCAGCGGATAGCGGATGTGCCACATGGAGCCTTTAGACTCGCGGTTTTCCACTTCCAGGTCAGAGATGGCGGTGCGCAGTTTCGGATCCCAGTTTACCAGGCGTTTGCCGCGGTAAATCAGGTCTTCTTTGTACAGGCGGACGAAGACTTCTTTAACGGCGTTGGACAGGCCTTCATCCATGGTGAAGCGCTCGCGCTCCCAGTCCACGGAGTTGCCGAGACGGCGCATCTGACGGGTAATTGTGCCGCCGGATTCCGCCTTCCACTGCCAGATTTTGTCGATGAACGCGTCGCGACCGTAGTCGTGGCGGGTTTTACCTTCTTCAGCGGCAATTTTACGCTCAACCACCATCTGGGTCGCGATACCCGCGTGGTCAGTCCCCGCCTGCCACAGGGTGTTTTTACCCTGCATGCGCTGGTAGCGGATCATGGTGTCCATGATGGTCTGCTGGAAAGCATGACCCATATGCAAACTGCCGGTGACGTTCGGCGGCGGGATCATGATGCAGAAGGACTCTTTGCTTTCGTCGCCGTTAGGCTTGAAATAGCCCTGCTGTTCCCAGTGCTCGTAAAGCGGCTGTTCGATATCGCGTGGGTTATATGTCTTTTCCATTATTTCCAGGTTGCCGTATTCAGGTTAAAACCAGCCAGGCGGTACGCTTTATAGCGTTCGCGCGCCAGTTGTTTCAAAGATTCTT
This sequence comes from Enterobacter sp. 61D5, assembly GCF_034107965.1. Lineage (NCBI taxonomy): Bacteria > Pseudomonadati > Pseudomonadota > Gammaproteobacteria > Enterobacterales > Enterobacteriaceae > Enterobacter > Enterobacter sp. 61D5. The sequence goes on along the minus strand of NZ_JAWNFK010000011.1, from coordinate 145,057 downwards.
CGTAAGGGACAAAGTCTACCACTTCTGTGAAAGCGGTGGCAAAATCTGCAAAATCTATCCGCAGGCTAATCAGAATATCGCGCGCGCTGCTGTTGCGCTTTTGCGGCCAGGCAATTTCAACCGGTGCACCGCCGCGCGGGCCTTCGCCCGACAGGTTATGCGGCACAAAACTCTCCGGCGGGCGCGCCCACAGCGCTTCATCCAGGCGAATCGCCTGCTGTTCATCTTCACAGGCAATCAGAACGCGTTTACCTGCGCGCCAACGTTCTGCGGCAATTTCACACACCAGCTGTTCGACGGCGCTGAGGCCATCCTGATGGGTGTCGTTGTCCAGAAGGTAGAACGTTGCATTCTTCATATATGGGGCTTCTTGTGCTCACTTTAAATGCTTAAGCCGGGCGGCGGCTTCGCCTTACCCGGCCTACGGTTTACTGCCGTTTTGACTTACTCGTCGCCGTTAAAACCCGCACGATTGAGCAGGAACTGCGACAGCAGCGCCACTGGACGACCGGTTGCGCCTTTGGCTTTACCGGAGCGCCATGCCGTGCCCGCGATATCCAGGTGCGCCCAGTTGTACTTGCGGGTGAAGCGTGCCAGGAAGCAGCCCGCGGTGATCGCCCCGCCAGGACGTCCGCCAATGTTCGCCATATCCGCAAAGTTAGACTCCAGCTGATCCTGATACTCGTCACCCAGCGGCAGACGCCATGCGCGGTCTCCAGCCTGCTCTGAGGCACCAATAAGCTCATGCGCCAGCGGATTGTGGTTCGACATCAGGCCGGTGATATGGTGGCCCAGCGCAATCACGCAGGCACCGGTGAGGGTGGCTACGTCAATCACCGCTTCCGGCTCGAAGCGCTCAACGTAGGTCAGCACGTCACACAGCACCAGACGGCCTTCGGCGTCGGTGTTCAACACTTCAACGGTCTGGCCGGACATGGTGGTCAGCACGTCACCCGGACGATAGGCGCGCCCGCCAGGCATGTTTTCGCAGCCCGCCAGTACGCCGATCACGTTGATAGGCAACTGTAGTTCCGCAACCATGCGCATCACGCCGTAAACCGCCGCCGCACCGCACATGTCGTACTTCATCTCATCCATGCCTTCGGCAGGCTTGATGGAGATACCGCCGGAGTCGAAGGTTAGGCCTTTACCGACGAGCACAATCGGGCGCGCGTCTTCGGACGGATTGCCTTTGTACTCGATGACGGACATCAGGGATTCGTTCTGCGAGCCGTTACCGACCGCCAGGTAAGAGTGCATCCCCAGCTCTTTCATCTGCTGTTCGCCGATGACGCGGGTAATGACGTTTTTGCTGTAGGCGTCGGCCAGCTGACGCGCCTGAGAGGCCAGGTACGCCGCGTTACAGATGTTAGGCGGCATGTTACCGAGATCTTTGGCCGCTTTAATGCCGGCTGCGATCGCCAGACCGTGCTGGATCGCGCGTTCTCCGCTGGTCAGCTCGCGACGGGTTGGCACGTTAAAGACCATTTTACGCAGCGGACGACGCGGCTCGCTTTTATTGGTCTTCAGCTGATCGAAGCTGTACAGGCTCTCTTTTGCCGTTTCAACCGCCTGACGCACTTTCCAGTAGGTGTTACGTCCTTTAACGTGCAGTTCCGTCAGGAAGCAGACGGCTTCCATTGAGCCGGTATCATTCAGCGTATTGATTGTTTTCTGAATCACCTGCTTATACTGACGTTCATCCAGCTCGCGTTCTTTGCCGCAGCCAATCAGCAGAATACGTTCTGACAGTACGTTCGGAACATGGTGCAGTAACAGCGTCTGCCCAGGTTTGCCTTCCAGTTCGCCACGGCGCAGCAGGGCGCTAATATAGCCGTCACTGATTTTATCGAGTTGCTCGGCGATCGGGGAGAGTCGGCGTGGTTCAAAGACGCCCACAACGATGCAGGCACTCCGCTGTTTCTCCGGGCTACCGCTTTTTACACTGAACTCCATGCACTACGCTCCTGAATCTTAAAGACAACGGCGGCAGCTACGGATAGAATTGAAACCTTTCGTAACTCATGTCCGCTGTTGTGGTGACTTCGTGTTAATCTTACGTTACTACGGTTTCGACACGTCAGAAAAAGTCCTGAAGCGTGAATCCGCCGGATGTTTTAATCTTAGCGATGATTTCGACGACTCAAGAGAATAAATGACGTTTAAGCCATGAAACAAGCGAAATTCCTGCAAAGAGACGGGTTTTTACGGGCGTATTTAAAGTGATAATCATAAGATATCTGGTGCGGGAGACGCTCAAAAGCCAACTGGCGATCCTCTTCATCCTGCTGCTGATTTTTTTCTGTCAGAAGCTGGTTAAGATCCTCGGTGCGGCCGTTGACGGCGAAATTCCAACTAATCTGGTGCTTTCCCTGCTTGGTTTAGGGATCCCGGAAATGGCGCAGCTCATCCTGCCGCTAAGTCTTTTCCTTGGCCTGCTCATGACGCTTGGGAAACTCTACACCGAGAGTGAAATCACGGTGATGCATGCCTGTGGCCTGAGCAAAGCGGTACTGGTGAAAGCGGCCATGATACTGGCGCTGTTCACGGGTATTGTCGCGGCGGTGAATGTGATGTGGGCGGGTCCCATGTCTTCCCGTCATCAGGACGAAGTGCTGGCCGAAGCGAAAGCCAACCCCGGCATGGCAGCCTTAGCTCAGGGTCAGTTCCAGCAGGCGACCGACGGCAACTCCGTGCTGTTTATTGAGAGCGTTGACGGCAGTAAATTCAACGATGTATTCCTGGCGCAGTTACGTCCCAAAGGTAACGCGCGTCCTTCCGTGGTGGTTGCAGACTCCGGTCAGCTTGCTCAGCGCAAAGATGGTTCTCAGATCGTGACGCTGAACAAAGGCACCCGTTTCGAAGGCACCGCCATGCTGCGCGACTTCCGTATTACGGATTTCCAGAACTATCAGGCCATTATCGGCCATCAGGCGGTGGCGCTCGATCCAACGGATACCGAGCAAATGGACATGCGTACCCTGTGGAATACCGATACCGACAGAGCGCGTGCTGAGTTCCACTGGCGTATTACGCTTGTATTCACCGTGTTTATGATGGCGCTGATTGTCGTTCCGCTGAGCGTGGTGAACCCGCGCCAGGGACGCGTGCTCTCTATGCTGCCGGCGATGCTGCTTTACCTGATCTATTTCCTGCTGCAAACCTCGATTCGTTCTAACGGCGCGAAGGGTAAGCTGGACCCTATGGTCTGGACATGGTTCGTCAACAGCCTGTACATCTTACTGGCGCTGGGATTAAACCTGTGGGATACGGTGCCTGTGCGCCGCATACGTGCCCGATTCTCGCGTAAAGGAGCCATCTAATGCAGGCGTTTGGCGTTCTTGATCGCTATATCGGTAAAACCATTTTTACCACCATCATGATGACGTTGTTCATGCTGGTGTCGCTCTCCGGCATTATTAAATTTGTCGATCAGCTGAAAAAAGCCGGGCAGGGGAGCTATGACGCACTGGGCGCGGGGATGTATACCCTGCTCAGCGTGCCGAAAGATGTGCAGATCTTCTTCCCGATGGCGGCCCTGCTGGGCGCGCTGCTGGGGCTGGGGATGCTGGCGCAGCGCAGCGAGCTGGTCGTTATGCAGGCCTCGGGCTTTACCCGTATGCAGGTTGCGCTGTCGGTCATGAAAACCGCAATCCCGTTGGTGCTGTTAACCATGGCGATTGGCGAGTGGGTCGCGCCGCAGGGCGAACAGATGGCGCGTAACTACCGTGCGCAGGCAATGTACGGCGGCTCGCTGCTCTCGACTCAGCAAGGTTTATGGGCGAAAGACGGTAAAAACTTCGTCTACATCGAACGGGTGAAGGGGAATGATGAACTGGGTGGGGTGAGCATTTACGCTTTCGATGACCAGCGCCGTCTGGAGTCAGTCCGCCACGCCTCTTCGGCGAAATTCGACGCCGAACATAAACAGTGGCGATTGTCCCAAGTCGATGAGTCTAACCTGACCGATCCGAAACAGATCACCGGTTCTCAGACGGTAACCGGCACGTGGAAGACCAACCTGACGCCTGACAAGCTCGGTGTTGTGGCGCTTGATCCTGACGCGCTCTCCATCAGCGGTTTGCACAACTATGTGAAATACCTGAAGTCGAGCGGGCAGGATGCGGGACGTTATCAGCTCAACATGTGGAGCAAGATCTTCCAGCCGATGTCCGTGGCGGTGATGATGCTGATGGCGCTGTCGTTTATCTTCGGCCCGTTACGCAGCGTGCCGATGGGCGTGCGCGTAGTGACCGGTATCAGCTTCGGCTTTGTGTTCTACGTGCTCGATCAGATCTTCGGTCCGCTGACGCTGGTTTATGGCATTCCGCCTATAATTGGTGCGCTGCTGCCAAGCGCAAGTTTCCTCCTGATCAGCCTCTGGCTGCTGTTGAAACGCTCCTGATCGACCTCTCCTCGCTTCCGGTTAACCGGGGGCGAGGCTAATCTCCTGTTTCACCCCGCACTTTTTCTCACAACCTTCAACGCCTCGCCCTGAATTTGAGTATTATTGAGCGATAAAGTCGTGAAGGGATCCTCTATGAAGCAAATTCGAATGCTTGCCCAGTATTACGTCGACCTGATGATGAAGCTTGGGCTGGTGCGTTTCTCCATGCTGCTTGCGCTGGCGCTGGTCGTTCTGGCCATTGTCGTGCAAATGGCCGTCACCATGGTTCTGCATGGTCAGGTCGAGAGTATCGACGTTATCCGCTCCATCTTCTTTGGCTTGCTCATTACTCCCTGGGCGGTCTATTTCCTTTCCGTGGTGGTTGAACAGCTGGAAGAGTCCCGTCAGCGTCTGTCAAAACTGGTGGATAAACTGGAAGAGATGCGCGAACGCGACCTGAAGCTCAATGTCCAGCTTAAAGACAACATTGCGCAGCTGAATCAGGAGATCGCCGATCGTGAGAAGGCGGAAGCCGAGCGTCAGGCCACGCTGGAGCAGCTGAAAATCGAAATGAAAGAGCGCGAGGTCACGCAGATTCAGCTTGAGCAGCAATCCTCTTTCCTGCGGTCGTTCCTCGATGCTTCGCCGGATCTGGTGTTTTACCGTAATGAAGATAAAGAGTTTTCCGGATGTAACCGGGCGATGGAGCTGCTCACCGGGAAAAGCGAGAAGCAGCTGATTAACCTGAAGCCGCAGGACGTTTACTCTGAAGAAGCGGCGGCCAAGGTCATGGAGACGGACGAAAAAGTATTCCGCCATAACGTCTCGCTGACCTATGAACAGTGGCTGGATTACCCGGACGGACGCAAAGCCTGTTTTGAGATCCGTAAGGTGCCCTACTATGACCGCGTGGGGAAACGCCACGGCCTGATGGGCTTTGGCCGCGATATCACCGAGCGTAAGCGCTACCAGGACGCTCTGGAGCGCGCCAGCCGTGATAAGACGACCTTTATCTCCACTATCAGCCACGAGCTGCGTACGCCACTTAATGGCATTGTCGGGCTGAGCCGTATTCTGCTGGATACCGACCTGACCTCAGAGCAGGAGAAATACCTCAAGACTATCCATGTCTCAGCGGTCACGCTGGGTAATATCTTCAACGATATTATTGATATGGATAAGATGGAGCGCCGTAAAGTTCAGCTTGATAATCAGCCTGTTGATTTCACCAGCTTCCTTGCCGACCTCGAAAACCTGTCCGGCCTGCAGGCGCAGCAGAAGGGACTGAGTTTTGTCATGGAGCCAACCCTGCCGCTGCCGCATAAAGTGGTGACTGACGGCACGCGTCTGCGCCAGATCCTGTGGAACCTGATCAGCAACGCGGTGAAATTTACCCAGAAGGGGCAGGTGGCGGTGCGCATCCGCTATGACGAAGGCGACATGCTGCACTTCGAGGTGGAGGATTCCGGGATAGGTATTCCGCAGGAGGAGCAGGACAAAATTTTCGCGATGTACTACCAGGTGAAGGACAGCAACGGCGGGAAACCGGCGACCGGAACGGGCATTGGCCTGGCGGTCTCTAAACGGCTGGCGAAGAGTATGGGTGGCGATATCACCGTTGCCAGCCAGCCGGGTAAAGGGTCAACCTTCACGCTGACGGTCCATGCGCCGGCGGTGGCGGAAGAGGTTGAAGACACCTTTGAAAACGATGACATGCCGCTGCCCGCGCTGCACGTCCTGCTGGTAGAAGATATTGAGCTGAACGTGATTGTGGCGCGATCGGTGCTGGAAAAACTGGGCAACAGCGTGGATGTCGCGATGACCGGTAAGGCCGCGCTGGAGATGTTTAAACCGGGCGAATACGATCTTGTTCTGCTGGATATCCAGCTGCCGGATATGACCGGGCTGGATATTTCGCGTGAGCTGACGCGTCAGTACGCGGCCGACGAACTGCCGCCGCTGGTGGCGCTGACGGCGAACGTGCTGAAAGATAAAAAAGAGTATCTCGATGCCGGTATGGACGATGTACTCAGCAAGCCGCTGGCGGTGCCTGCTCTGACCGCCATGATTAAGAAGTTCTGGGATACCCGTGATGAAGAGGAGAGCACCATGACGTCTGTTGATAGCGCAAAAGCCCAAACGATACTCGATACCGCGATGCTGGAGCAGTACATCGATCTGGTCGGCCCGAAACTGATTACCGATGGTCTGGCGGTGTTCGAAAAAATGATGCCGGGCTATCTGAGCGTGCTGGAATCAAACCTGACCGCCCGGGACCAGAAGGGCATCGTCGAAGAAGGACATAAAATTAAAGGTGCGGCCGGCTCGGTCGGCTTACGCCACCTGCAGCAGCTGGGTCAACAGATTCAGTCGCCTGATTTACCTGCATGGGAAGATAACGTGGGTGATTGGGTTGAAGAGATGAAACAAGAGTGGCAAAACGATGTGGCGGTGCTTAAAGCCTGGGTCGACGCCAGAAAAAAATGACCCCGGCTTAACCGGGGTGCGCGAATACTGCGCCAACACCAGGGAAATCGTGGCTGCGCCTGTTTTATAAAGTTATTTTCGAAAGGGCGCTGCCTGAAAAATTTAGGCCGCACGCAGATAAGATAGCAAATCTTAAATGGTTTGTTACATGAATCAGTGAAATGTGTGAAGCATAGCGTTTTAATCAAAATTATTAATGTGCTTCAGCAAGTTGCAGAAAAGGATTGTCATGATGAAAAAGATTGGTGTCGTGCTGAGCGGATGCGGTGTTTACGATGGTTCTGAAATACATGAAGCCGTAATCACGCTGCTGGCCCTGGCTAAGCAGGGAGCAGAGGTTATTTGTTTTGCGCCAGACAAAAATCAGGCGGATGTGATTAACCATCTGACCGGCGAGCCGATGGCGGAAACCCGTAATGTACTGATTGAAGCCGCGCGTATTGCGCGAGGTGATATCCATCCTCTTATTCAGGCAGACCCTACAGAGCTTGATGCGCTCATTGTGCCGGGTGGGTTTGGCGCGGCCAAAAATCTCAGTACCTTTGCTGCGCAGGGGCCGGAGTGTCAGATAGATCCTCATCTTAAAGCGCTGTCGCAGGCCATGCATGCGGCAGGAAAACCGCTGGGCTTTATCTGCATCGCGCCGGCAATGCTGCCCAGAATTTTTGATTTCCCGCTGCGCCTGACTATCGGGACGGATATTGATACCGCAGAGATCGTCGAGGAAATGGGGGGCGAACACGTTCCGTGCCCGGTTGATGACATTGTGGTTGATGAAGATAACAAAATTGTCACCACCCCGGCGTATATGCTGGCGAATAATATCGCTGAGGCGGCCTCAGGTATTGAAAAGCTGGTGGCTCGCGTGCTGGTGCTGACTGAATGAGGCGTAAATTTGCCGCAGGCGCAGGGGTGAAACGTTTTCTCTTGCGCATCGTACTTGTGCTGGCGGTATTCTGGGGAGGCGGGCTGGCTTTATTCAGCATTATGCCGGTTCCGTTCTCTGCCGTTATGGTTGAGCGCCAGCTTAGCGCGTGGTTCAGCGGCGATTTCGGTTACGTTGCCCACTCTGACTGGGTGAGCATGGACGAAATCTCTCCGTTCATGGGGCTGGCAGTCATCGCGGCGGAGGACCAGAAATTCCCCGAGCACTGGGGATTCGACGTGGCGGCCATTGAGAAGGCGCTAGCCCATAACGAACGCCATGAAAACCGCGTGCGCGGTGCGTCAACCTTGTCGCAGCAGACGGCCAAAAACCTGTTTCTGTGGGATGGTCGAAGCTGGGTGCGAAAAGGGCTGGAAGCGGGGTTGACCCTGGGGATGGAAACGGTGTGGAGCAAAAAACGCATTCTGACCGTCTATCTCAACGTCGCTGAGTTTGGCGACGGCATATTTGGCGTCGAAGCTGCCGCACAGCGGTATTTCAATAAGCCAGCAAGCCGTCTGAGCATGTCAGAAGCGGCGCTATTGGCCGCTGTGTTACCGAACCCTATCCGCTTTAAGGCCAGTGCCCCATCAGGGTACGTGCGAAGCCGTCAGGCGTGGATTATGCGCCAGATGAATCAGCTGGGTGGAGAGGGGTTTATGCAGCGTAATAATCTTATGTAGAGCGGGTAAGCGCAGCGCTACCCGCCTGAATAGCAGACCTTAATCTTCGTCGAACCCTGCGTTAAACAGGGCAATCACCGCCGCCAGAGCTTCCTCTTCCTGAGGACCGGTGGCTTCTACCTCAATCTGGCGCCCTTTGGCGGAATCCAGCATCAGCAGCGCAATCACGCTGTTCGCCTCCGCTTCGGTACCTTCGTCATTCCGCAGCAGAACCTCTGCATCGAAACCCTGCATCAGCTCGAACAGCTTCATCGCCGGGCGTGCATGCATACCCAGCTTATTGGTGATCTCAACGGTTTGTTTTACGGTCATGTTTTACGTTTTTCCAGCGTGCGATGACGGGACTGAACGTTCTTCCCGCGCGAGCGGAAATAGTCGGCCAGCTGTTCGGCGATATAAACCGAACGATGTTTACCGCCGGTACAGCCAATCGCCACCGTCAGGTAGCTACGATTGTTTGTCTCCAGCATAGGTAACCATAGCTCAAGGTAGCTTCGCGTCTGGTAGATAAAATTGTGTACTTCTGTGTGCCGGTCGAGGAACGCCGCCACCGGCTTATCCAGACCGGTCATTGGACGCAGCTTCGGATCCCAGTGCGGGTTCGGCAGGAAGCGTACGTCGAAAACGTAATCCGCATCAATCGGAATACCGTGCTTAAAGCCGAAGGATTCGAACACCATCGTCAATTCGCGCTCGCGTTTACCCAACAGCCGGGTACGCAGCATTTCCGCCAGCTCGTGAACGGACATCTCAGAGGTGTCGACAATCAGGTCGGCACGAGAACGCAGCGGTTCCAGCAGATCGCTCTCTTCATCGATAGCGCTCTCCAGAGAGAGGTTCTTGCTGGATAGCGGGTGCAAGCGACGGGTATCGCTGTAGCGGCGGATCAGCGTATTGCGGTCTGCATCGAGGAACAGCAGCTGAGGCGAGAACGCGTCAGGCAGGTTGCTCATGGCCTGTTCGAAGATCTCTGGCGATTCAGGCATGTTGCGAACGTCGATACTGACGGCGGCAGAGGTTTGTCTCTCCGCCAGCGTGCGGGCCAGGTCGGGCAATAACACGACCGGCAGGTTATCGACGCAGTAAAAACCCATGTCTTCCAGCGCGCGCAGAGCAACGGATTTCCCCGACCCTGAACGGCCACTGACAATCATCAGCACCATGTTCCGTTTCTCCTCAGGACAACAGATGTGAAGGCCATCTCCTGGTTATGCATCATCCTGATTGCCTTCTGCTTCAGTGATAATTTGATAGAGCTCTTCATCACTTTGGGCCGAGCGCAGTCGACGGCAAATGGTTTTATCGGCCAGACGTTTTGCGACCAGCGACAGCGTATGCAGATGGGTTTTTGTCTGGTCAGCGGGCACCAGCAGCGCGAAGAGGAGATCGACGGGCTGGTTATCAATGGCATCGAAGGCGATGGGGGTTTCAAGCTGCACAAACACACCCACGGCACGCAGGGTATCCTCTTCCAGTTTGCCGTGCGGGATCGCGATGCCGTTGCCGATACCGGTACTGCCCATTTTTTCACGGGTCAGAATCGCTTCGAATACCACCTGCGGCGGCAAGCCCAGCTGTTTTGCAGCCAGTTCACTGATGATCTCCAGCGCACGTTTTTTGCTCTGGCAGTGAACCGCACTGCGGGTACATTCCTGGTTAAGGACATTGCTCAGTTGAAGAGCGGAATCGTTGTTCATCATAATTTCACCTAAGCGCTAACTGTACAAATGGCCTGTTGTGTTTCACAACAGGCCGTCCTGCACCCGTTAACTGCCCGGACAATTAGTGTTGTTTCAGTTTATCTTTATGTTTATTGAGCTGTCGTGCAAGCTTATCAATCAAGCCGTCGATAGCAGCGTACATGTCTTGCCCTTCCGCACTGGCATGCAGTTCACCCCCGTTAACATGCAGGGTGGCATCCGAGATATGAGTCACTTTCTCCACTTTCAACACAATATAGACCTGATTGATCCTTTCGAAATACTGCTCGAGTTTTGCAAACTTCGCGTTCACGAAGTCGCGTAAAGCCTCAGTAATTTCGACGTTTTGTCCAGTGATGTTGAGCTGCATAGTGTCTTCCTTATCGGTTGTGTCAGACCAGCTGTTTACGCTGGTTGGACGGCGGAATGGATAAAGACTCTCGATACTTCGCAACAGTACGACGTGCCACCATAATACCCTGATCGGACAGCATGGTGGTTAACTTACTGTCGCTTAGTGGCTTCGCGGGGTTCTCCGCGGCGATCAACTTCTTCACCAGGGCACGAATGGCCGTTGACGACGCTTCGCCGCCGCCCTCGGTATTCACATGGCTGGAGAAGAAATACTTAAGCTCAAATATACCGCGTGGACTGTGCAGATACTTCTGCGTGGTGACACGGGAAATGGTTGATTCATGCATCTCGACGGCCTGGGCGATATCCGCCAGTACCATCGGTTTCATATACTCTTCGCCCTGCTCAAAGAACGCCTGCTGCTGTTCGACAATACAGCGGCTGACGCGTAGCAGCGTATCATTTCGGCTCTCCAGACTTTTGATCAGCCATCGCGCTTCCTGAAGATTGCTGCGAATATATTGATTGTCGGAGTCGTTACGTGCGCTGGTGCACATGGAGGCATACTGCTGGTTGATTTGCAGGCGAGGGATGCTGTCTGAATTCAGTTCAACGACCCAGCGGTCATTGTGTTTTCTGACCAGCACGTCCGGGATGACGTACTCGGGCTCGCTGGTCTGGATCGACTGTCCCGGGCGCGGATCGAGCGACTGGATCAGATTCACTGCTTCTTTCAGCACCTCTTCCTTCAGCCGCGTGACGCGCATCAGGCTGCGGAAATCGTGGTTGGCCAACAGATCCAGATGATCGCTGATGATTAAGCGCGCCTCGTCGATCCATGGCGTCTCTTTGCTGAACTGAGAAAGCTGGATCAGCAGACAGTCACGCAGATCTTTTGCGGCCACGCCTACCGGATCGAAACGCTGGATGCGCTTCAGAACGGCTTCGACTTCCTCAAGCTCAATCTCGTCGTCGCCCATGCTTTCCAGAATATCGTCCAGCGTGACGGTCAAATAGCCGGTGTCGTCAACGGCATCGACAATTGAGGTGGCAATCGCACGGTCGGTATCGGAGAAGGGGGTGAGTTCCACCTGCCACATCAGGTAATCCTGCAGCGACTGGGTGGTCTCTCCCTGATAGACCGGTAGCTCATCATCCTGGTAGTCTGCACGCGTACCGGAAGGGGTTCCGGCGGTGTAGATTTCATCCCAGCTGGCATCCAGCGGTAGCTCGTCGGGCATCTCTTTTTGTTCGAGTGCATCCGCGGTGTCGAGCGCTTCTGTATCCTGTGACTGCTGAGTGTCTACCTCGTCATGAAGATCGGTTTGTTCCAGCAGGGGGTTGCTGTCCAGCGCCTGCTGGAGCTCCTGCTGAAGTTCTAACGTGGACAGTTGCAACAGGCGAATTGCCTGCTGTAGCTGCGGCGTCATTGCCAGTTGTTGGCTGAGCCTTAATTGCAAACCTTGCTTCATGTTCAGAGCGTTTTTCTCCGGTTCGGCGTTACGTTACCTCTACCCTATCAGAGTCTGAAGTCTTCCCCAAGATAGACGCGCTTAACATGATCGTCTTCGAGGATCTGCTGCGGCGTACCGTGGGCGATCAGATTGCCCTGGCTCACAATATACGCGCGTTCACACACGGCCAGCGTTTCACGGACATTGTGGTCGGTGATCAGTACGCCAAGCCCGCTGTCACGCAGGTGTTCAATGATGCGTTTAATGTCGATAACCGAGATCGGGTCAACGCCGGCAAACGGTTCATCCAGAAGGATAAATTTCGGGTTTGCAGCCAGCGCACGCGCAATCTCAACGCGACGGCGTTCACCCCCGGAGAGTGCCTGACCGAGGCTGTCACGCAGATGCTCAATGTGGAACTCTTCCATCAGCTCGTTGGCACGATCCTGACGCTGTTCGCTGGTTAGATCGTTACGAATTTGCAGGACCGCCATCAGGTTATCGTAAACGCTGAGACGACGGAAAATGGAAGCTTCCTGCGGCAGGTAGCCGATCCCGCGACGCGCGCGCGCGTGCAGCGGCAGAAGGCTGATGTCTTCATCGTCAATGATAATGTTGCCTGCATCGCGTGGCACAATGCCAACGACCATGTAGAAGGTGGTGGTTTTACCCGCACCGTTAGGGCCAAGCAGCCCTACAATTTCGCCGGAGTTGACGGTCAGACTGACATCTTCTACGACACGGCGGCCCTTGTAGGCCTTCGCGAGATTTTTTGCAGTTAATGTTGCCATAACGAATTAGTTACTCTTCTTCTGTGCCGGGGCCTGGCCTTTGCCTTTGTCCTGCAGCTGCGACGGAACCAGTACGGTCGTGACGCGTTTGCCTTTCTCGCTGGAGGCCTGCATTTTTTGCTCTTTCACCAGATAGGTGATCTGGTCGCCGGTAATGTTGCTGTCCAGCTGTTCCAGATACGCGTTTCCGGTCAGGATGACCAGGTCCTTCGCCAGCTCATAGTGCATATGCGAGGCGTGACCTTTCACCGGCTTGCCGTTGTCCTGCATCTGGTAGAAGGTTGCCGGGTTGCCGTAACCATCAATGATCTCTTTGCCCTGCTCGCCACCCGGGCGGGTCACGACCACTTTGTCGGCGTTAATTTTGATGGTGCCCTGAGTCATGACGACGTTACCCGTGAAGGTGACGACGTTGCCCTGCATATCGAGAGACTGGGTATCAGACTCGATATGGATCGGTTGGTCGGTATCGCCCGTTACAGCAAGTGCGGGGAGACTGGTCGCCAGCATCGCGCTGGCGATAATTACTTTAAGGCTGAGTTTGTTTGTTTTGAATTTCATAGGAGGTTCTAACCTTTTCAATCAGCTCGGCGTTCTTGCTGCGTAAGTTCCCGCGCATTCTCAAACCGCTGGAATTAAATGTTGTGCCATACAGTGTGACCAGATCCTGCGAGGTCACGTCCTGGGTTACCAGGTTAATCTGGGCATTATCCGTCGTAATTTTTCTCAGTTGCGAGTCAGCGGTCAGGGCGTTGACTTCAACGTGACCATACAGATAAAGCATACGGTCATTTGTCAGTTTTGCCCGATCTGACTTAATTGACCACGTCGGAACTTTGTCCTTATCAAATGTGGTCATGACAGGCTGGGTAAACCACGAAATACCGTCATCTGAAAAATATTCAACATGCTGGGCAATCAGGCGATAGTTCAGCGCGCCTTCCGGGCTGTAGACCACGGTGTCGCTGTGATCGCTTTTATAGGTTGGATCGTTATTGTTGACCACTTCCGTTTGCGTATCGTCGCGATCGGCAAGGTTCACGCCAATCAAGACCAGTGCGACAAGCGAAAGCAAAATGATAATCCAGCGTCTGGTTTTACTCATATCGATTGCCCTTTGGCCTCATCAAGCTTGCCCTGCGCCAGCAAAAGCAGATCGCAGACTTCACGTACGGCACCACGGCCCCCGTTGATGTGGGTGACATAATCAGCGCGCGGGATCAGCAGCGGATGCGCATCGGCAACGGCGATGCTCAGCCCGACTTCAGCCATCACGGGCCAGTCAATCAGATCGTCCCCGACGTAGGCCACGTTTTCCGGTGCGATAGCCAGTTTACCCAGTAAATCCTTAAACGCTGCCATCTTATCGGATTGACCCTGATACAGATGGGTAATTCCTAAGGTTTCACAGCGGTCTTCTACCAGTTTAGCTTTTCGCCCGGTGATGATAGCCACCTCAATACCCGAGGTGAGCGCACAGCGGATACCGTAGCCGTCGCGAACGTTAAACGCTTTCAGTTCTTCACCATTATTGCCCATGTAAATCAGGCCATCGGAAAGTACGCCATCCACGTCCAGGATGAGCAGACGAATGTTTTCCGCCTTCGCCATCATCTGGGTGCTGACCGGTCCATAACAGGTTGCAAGGGATGCACCCGCATTACTCATTGTCTTATCCTTCATTACACTACGCCTGCGCGCAGCAGATCATGCATATGTACCACACCCAGCAACTGGTCGCCATCGGCAACCATCACTGAGGTAATGTGACGGGACTGCATCAGGTTCAGCACATCCACCGCCAGCGTACCCGGACGGACGCGGATACCGCCCGGCGTCATCACATCGGCAATACCGAGCGTGCGGACATCTACACCCATGTCGAACACGCGACGCAGGTCGCCATCGGTGAAGATCCCCTGAATTTTCATCAGATCGTCGCAGACGACCGTCATACCCAGATTCTTACGGGTGATTTCCAGCAGCGCATCACGCAGGGAGGCTTCTTTACTGACGTGAGGGATCTCATCCCCGGTGTGCATAATATCGTTAACCCGAAGCAGAAGCTTCCGCCCCAGCGCGCCGCCCGGGTGGGAAAGCGCGAAATCCTCCGGCGTAAAACCGCGGGCTTCGAGCAGCGCGACGGCAAGCGCATCACCCATGACCAGCGCGGCGGTGGTGCTGGACGTCGGCGCCAGGCCGAGCGGACAGGCCTCCTTGGGCACTTTCACGCACAGGTGAATATCAGCTGCGCGCGCCATGCTGCTTTCCGGACGGCTGGTCATGCAAATAAGCGGCACCTGCAGTCGCTTCAGTACCGGGATCAGCGCCAGAATTTCATTAGACTCCCCGGAGTTGGACAGCGCGATGACGATATCCTGCGGCGTGACCATACCCAGGTCACCGTGCGCGGCTTCCCCCGGATGTACAAAGAAGGAAGAGGTTCCGGTGCTGGCAAACGTTGCCGCCATTTTGCGTCCAATGTGTCCGGACTTACCCATCCCCATCACCACGACTTTGCCGGCACAGTAGAACATCTTCTCACATGCCAGACTAAAATCCTGATTAATGTACTGATCTAACTGCGCCAGACCTTCACGTTCAATCTCCAGAACCTCTTTGCCTGCTTTCTGAAAGTCAAAACCCGGCTGCAATTCTATTTGCGACATAATGCGTTTCCGTTTACCCAGAGAGAAGAGGCGAGAGCCAGTACAGCATCGCCATCCATACGATAAATCCACCCGTCAGCAGCGCGCCTGCGCCTTTGCCGATCTGTCGTTGCCGCCGCCAGCAGAGCAGGGCAAATATCACGCTGACCAATAACATCACACCGTAGTCGCGTGATAACGCCAGGGGATTAAAGGGCCCTGGCGTTATCAGGGCCGGCAGGCCCATCACAATGGCGATATTAAATATGTTGGAACCGATGATATTACCTATGGCAATGTCATCCTCACCTTTACGAGCCCCCGCAATGGCCGTGGCCAGCTCCGGCAGGCTGGTGCCGATGGCGATAACCGTCAGGCCAATGGTCAGTTCACTGATGGCGAAATAGTTCGCCAGCACCGTCGCGTTATCCACGACCATGCGCGTTGCCATCGGCATGATGATCAGCGCAACGCCAAGCCAGAGCAGGGCAACAGGCAGCGTGCCTTCTCGCGGCAGTTCGGCGACCTGCTCCCGCGTGAGGCTATCCTGACCCTGCTTCTCAGCCAGACGGGCGATTTTAACACTATACAGCAGCCAAATAACGGCCAGCGCCAGCAGGAAAATGCCGTCGCTGTAGCTCAGCACACCATCGTAAAATACGCAGCCTGCCAGCAGGCTTACGATTAACATTAGCGGCAATTCGCGGCGCAGAACATCAGAATGCACGCGAAATGGATGGAGCAGTGCGGCCAGGCCTAAAATCAAGAGTATATTAACGATGTTGGAGCCAATCGCGGTACCTACTGCCAGGTCTAACTGACCATGCAGCGATGCCGAGACAGAGACGATGATTTCAGGAAGTGACGTTCCCACACTGACAACGGTCATCCCGATGACGACAGGCGGTACGCCCGTCAGGCGACACAGGATAGATGCAGCAAACACTAAACGGTCAGCACTGTAGACCACCAAAAGTAAACCAATTATTAACAGTGCTGTTGCTAAAAGCATCAAAAGTCCTTTCTTCAGGTATACTCGTCGGTCCATCGCACGGGAATGGCTGGACTGCATACAGTCTGAGGCGTAACGAATTCCTAATTTTGACTTTATGCGCCGGAAAAGTAAAACAAATGCCAGCTTTCGCTAACCTCAACGGCTATTATTCTGTAAAAATGCGGAGTTGAGGGCTGATTCAGGCGGCATGCCTTAACGTGAGCAGGGTAATAAAGGAACCATAAATGAGCCAAACGATGGCGAATTTAGTCGATGTTCGCGGCGTGAGTTTTTCTCGCGCCAACAGATTGATATTTGATGATATTTCATTGACCGTACCGCGTGGCAAGATCACTGCCATCATGGGGCCGTCCGGGATCGGTAAAACGACCCTGCTGCGCCTCATTGGTGGGCAAATCCCACCCAATCGCGGTGAAATCCTCTTCGATGGCGAAAACATCCCGGAGATGTCACGCTCGCGTCTGTATACTGTCCGCAAACGCATGAGCATGCTCTTTCAGTCGGGAGCCTTGTTCACCGACATGAATGTCTTTGATAATGTGGCCTATCCGCTGCGCGAGCATACCAGCCTGCCGCCTGAACTGCTGAAAAGCACGGTGATGATGAAGCTCGAAGCCGTCGGTTTGCGGGGCGCCGCGAAGCTGATGCCTTCGGAGCTATCCGGCGGGATGGCGCGCCGCGCCGCGCTGGCGCGAGCCATTGCATTAGAACCTGATTTAATCATGTTCGACGAACCGTTTGTTGGACAGGATCCCATCACGATGGGCGTGCTTGTTAAGCTCATCTCTGAACTGAACAGCGCGCTTGGCGTCACCTGCATTGTGGTATCTCACGACGTACCTGAAGTATTGAGCATTGCCGATTACGCCTATATCGTGGCGGACAAAAAGATCGTCGCACACGGCAGCGCTCAGGCGCTGCAGGAAAATTGCGATCCACGCGTGCGGCAGTTCCTCGACGGTATTGCCGATGGCCCCGTGCCGTTCCGCTACCCGGCGGGCGACTATCGTGACGATTTACTGGGAATAGGGAGTTAAGCCACTCATGCTGTTAAATGCGTTGGCCGCTCTCGGACACCGTGGCATAAAAACCATCAGGACGTTCGGGCGTGCCGGATTGATGTTATTCAACGCGCTGGTCGGCAAGCCGGAATTCCGCAAGCACGCACCGCTGCTGGTGCGGCAGCTTTATAATGTCGGCGTGCTGTCGATGCTCATCATCATTGTCTCCGGTCTGTTTATCGGTATGGTGCTTGGGCTACAGGGCTATCTTGTTCTGACAACCTACAGTGCGGAAACCAGCCTTGGGATGCTGGTGGCGCTCTCGCTGCTGCGCGAGCTGGGGCCAGTTGTGGCGGCGCTGCTGTTCGCCGGGCGCGCGGGGTCGGCATTAACGGCTGAAATTGGCCTTATGCGTGCGACCGAGCAGCTCTCCAGCATGGAGATGATGGCGGTCGATCCGCTGCGTCGCGTGATCTCGCCGCGTTTCTGGGCTGGGGTGATCTCTTTACCGTTACTGACTATTCTGTTTGTCGCCGTGGGTATCTGGGGCGGTTCGCTGGTTGGCGTTCACTGGAAAGGCATTGATGCCGGTTTCTTCTGGTCCGCGATGCAGGACGCCATCGACCTGCGGATGGATCTGGTTAACTGCCTGATTAAAAGCGTGGTATTTGCCATTACGGTCACCTGGATTGCATTGTTCAATGGATACGATGCCATCCCGACGTCGGCGGGCATTAGCCGCGCAACTACACGTACAGTCGTACATTCGTCGCTGGCCGTACTGGGTCTGGATTTTGTGCTCACCGCACTGATGTTTGGGAATTGAGTTCATGCAAACGAGAAAAAATGAAATTTGGGTCGGTGTATTCCTGCTGCTGGCGCTGCTGGCCGCGCTGTTTATCTGCCTGAGAGCGGCGGATATCACGTCTGTGCGCACCGAGCCGACGTATCGCATCTATGCCACCTTCGATAATATCGGCGGGCTGAAGGCGCGTTCACCGGTTCGCATCGGCGGCGTGGTGATCGGACGCGTATCTGACATTACGCTTGATGAGAAAACCTACCTGCCACGCGTCGCGATGGATATCGAAGAGCGTTACAACCATATCCCGGACACCAGTTCCCTTTCTATCCGCACTTCCGGTCTGCTGGGCGAACAATATCTGGCGCTTAACGTCGGCTTTGAAGATCCCGAGCTGGGAACGACTATCCTTAAAGACGGTAGCGTCATTCAGGATACGAAATCCGCGATGGTGCTGGAGGATATGATTGGTCAGTTCCTTTACAGCAGTAAAGGGGATGAGAAAAAATCCGACGCTGCCCCAGCGCAGAGCGAAGATCATACCGACGTCGCACCGACGCCAGGTGCTGCGAATTAATATCAGGAGAAGTCATTCATGTTTAAACGACTGTTAATGGTTGCCATGCTGGTCATCGCCCCTCTTACCGCCGCCCACGCTGCGGATCAGAGTAACCCGTACAAACTGATGGACGAAGCGGCGAAAAAGACCTTCGACCGTCTTAAAAACGAACAGCCTAAAATTCGTGCTAATCCTGATTATCTGCGTGAAGTTGTTGACCAGGAGCTGCTGCCGTACGTGCAGATTAAATATGCGGGTGCGCTGGTGCTGGGACGTTATTACAAAGACGCGACCCCTGCGCAGCGTGATGCCTACTTTGCCGCGTTCCGTGAATACCTGAAACAGGCTTATGGCCAGGCGCTGGCGATGTACCACGGCCAGACCTATCAGATTGCGCCTGAGCAGCCGCTGGGCGATGCGACCATCGTCCCTATCCGTGTGACGATCATCGATCCTAACGGTCGTCCGCCGGTTCGTCTGGATTTCCAGTGGCGTAAAAACAGCCAGACCGGTCACTGGCAGGCGTATGACATGATTGCCGAAGGAGTAAGCATGATCACCACCAAACAGAACGAATGGAGCGACCTGCTGCGCACCAAAGGCATTGATGGCCTGACCGCTCAGCTGCAGTCTATCTCTCGCCAGAAAATTACCCTGGACGAGAAGAAGTAATGTTACAGCAACTCAGCTGGGCGCGTGAAGGCGAAACATTAAAGCTGTCCGGTGAACTGGATCAGGATCTGCTGAACCCACTGTGGGACAAACGCCACGAAGCGATGCAGGGCGTGACGCTTATCGATTTGACAGACGTCACGCGGGTAGATACGGCGGGTGTTGCGCTGCTTGCCCATCTGATTGCCGTGGGGAAAAAGCAGGGAACAAGCGTCACGCTTCACGGCGCGAGCGATAATGTCGTGACCCTTGCGCAGCTCTACAATCTCCCTCAGGACGTACTGCCTCGTTAATATTTTCAGTGCGTTACTTCCGAAAGCCCTGACTGTTTCATCGTCGGGGCTTTTTGCTTGTTTAAGACAACGCCACTTTGCTCTAAGATGTTGGGCTTGTTTTCACTATCAGATGATTAAGAGCCCATGGAAAATCATGAAATCCAGACAGTGCTGATGAATGCACTCTCCCTTCAGGAAGCCCACGTCACTGGCGATGGCAGTCACTTCCAGGTTATTGCTGTGGGTGAGATGTTCGACGGTATGAGCCGCGTGAAGAAACAGCAGGCTGTGTACGCGCCGCTGATGGAATATATTGCGGATAACCGCATCCACGCCCTGTCGATTAAAGCGTTCACCCCGCAAGAGTGGGCACGCGATCGCAAACTAAACGGTTTTTGAGCTGAGGGCGACAGGCCCGCAGCACGGTTGAATTTATAAGAGAGCACACAATGGATAAATTTCGTGTACAGGGGCCAACGCGTCTCCAGGGCGAAGTCACAATTTCTGGCGCTAAAAACGCCGCGCTGCCAATCCTCTTTGCTGCGCTGCTGGCTGAAGAGCCGGTAGAAATTCAGAACGTACCGAAGCTGAAAGATATCGACACCACCATGAAGCTGCTCACCCAGCTGGGCACGAAAGTTGAGCGTAACGGTTCCGTCTGGATCGACGCCAGCAAGGTGAACAATTTCTCAGCCCCTTACGATCTGGTGAAAACCATGCGTGCATCCATCTGGGCGCTTGGCCCGCTGGTGGCGCGTTTTGGTCAGGGTCAGGTCTCTCTGCCGGGCGGTTGCGCCATCGGTGCGCGTCCGGTTGACCTGCACATCTTTGGTCTGGAAAAACTGGGCGCCGAGATCAAGCTGGAAGAAGGTTACGTTAAAGCGTCCGTTAATGGTCGTCTGAAAGGCGCGCATATCGTCATGGACAAAGTGAGCGTGGGCGCAACTGTCACCATTATGTCTGCGGCGACGCTGGCAGAAGGTACTACCATCATCGAAAACGCCGCGCGCGAACCGGAGATCGTGGATACCGCCAACTTCCTCGTGGCGCTGGGGGCGAAGATTTCCGGTCAGGGTACCGACCGTATCACCATCGAAGGCGTTGAGCGTCTGGGTGGCGGCGTCTATCGCGTTCTGCCGGACCGTATCGAAACCGGTACCTTCCTGGTCGCTGCGGCGATTTCTGGCGGGAAGATTGTTTGTCGCAACGCGCAGCCAGATACCCTGGATGCGGTGCTGGCGAAACTGCGCGATGCGGGTGCGGATATCGAAATCGGTGAAGACTGGATCAGCCTCGATATGCACGGCCAGCGTCCAAAAGCGGTCAATGTGCGTACGGCGCCGCATCCGGCGTTCCCAACGGACATGCAGGCGCAGTTCACCCTGTTGAACCTGGTAGCCGAAGGCACTGGCTTCATCACAGAAACCATTTTCGAGAACCGCTTTATGCACGTACCGGAGCTGATCCGTATGGGCGCGCATGCTGAGATCGAAAGTAATACCGTGATCTGCCACGGTGTTGAGAAACTGTCAGGTGCTCAGGTGATGGCAACCGATCTGCGTGCGTCTGCAAGCCTGGTGCTGGCGGGTTGTATCGCGGAAGGCACAACGATCGTGGATCGTATCTATCACATCGATCGTGGTTATGAGCGTATCGAAGATAAACTGCGCGCGCTGGGTGCCAACATCGAGCGTGTGAAGGGCGAGTAATCGTTCCGGCAGCCCCCTGCCAGCAATGACCGGGGGGTTGCTGTTCCTGTCAAAAACGCGTTATTCCTGCGGTTCTCTTTTTACCTTTCTCTGGCGAATCATGCGCGATCTGTCGATAAATTCATGGGTAATGGGATCGTGGTAGCGCGAAGGCCAAATTACCCACGGATGAGTATCCAGCGCCGTCGCGATAATTAATTCTCCCTTGGGCCAGGGGCGGGTGAGGGCGTTTGCCAGAGTTGAAGAACTCAGTCCATGGCGGCGGGACTCTGCTGCCAGTGAAGTGCCTCTTTTGCGCAGTGCGGCAATAATATCAGCCGTGTGCCAGTCGATAAATTTCGTATCCATAACGCCGTCCTTAAGTTCGGATTCACCTACGCCGTTTCTTCTGAAACGACGCGGTTACTATACCCATTTCAACTTCTTGTTCTAAAAAGTTCGCGTTACTTGAAGGGATATTCAGAATAAGACACGGCTTTATTCATGCGGTCTCTAAACCGATGAATTTACATGAACACAGAATTTACAGGTGTGTACTGGAATCTCCCCGCTATCGCTGCGGGGAGAAACAAGGGGATTAACGGTCGCGCTGAACGGCGATGTGGGCAAGACCAATCAGTGCATCGCGCCATGGGCTGTCTGGAATGACCTGAAGCGCTTCGATGGCTTTGTCGGCTTCTTCTTCCGCACGCTGACGCGTCCATTCCAGCGATCCGCAGATAGCCATGGTTTCCAGGACAGGTTCCAGAAGATGGCGGCCATTTCCCTGCTCAATCGCTTCACGGATCATTTTCGCCTGGTCGGCTGTTCCATTGCGCATAGCATGAAGCAGCGGCAGAGTTGGTTTGCCTTCGTTGAGGTCATCGCCCACGTTTTTGCCGAGCGTCTCGCCGTCCGCACTGTAGTCCAGCAAATCATCAATCAGCTGGAATGCCGTACCCAGATAGCGGCCATAGTCCTGCAGGCCTTTTTCCTGTGCTTCGGTACAGTCAGCCAGAATGCCGGAACACTGGGCAGCCGCTTCAAACAGGCGCGCAGTTTTGCTGTAGATGACGCGCATGTAGTTTTCTTCGGTAATGTCAGGGTCGTTGACGTTCATCAGCTGCAGCACTTCGCCTTCAGCAATGACGTTTACGGCTTCGGACATCACTTCCAGCACTTTCAGTGAGCCCAGGCTGGTCATCATCTGGAAGGCACGGGTATAGATAAAATCCCCCACCAGGACGCTGGCTGCGTTTCCAAAAGCGGCGTTTGCCGTGGCTTTGCCACGACGCATATCCGATTCATCCACAACATCGTCATGCAGAAGCGTCGCCGTGTGAATAAATTCGATGAGCGCTGCGATAGTGATGTGAGCATTTCCCTGATAGCCAACGGCTCTGGCAGCCAGAATGGCAATCATCGGACGAATGCGTTTACCGCCGCCGCTGACGATGTAATAGCCCAACTGATTGATCAGCTGAACGTCAGAGTTGAGTTGCTCCAGGATTGCTGCATTCACACCCGCCATATCTTGCGCGGTTAACTCGTTGATTTTTTCTAAATTCATCGCAAAAGCCGGGCTTTTTATCCTGTTGATCCCATCTTCAATGGGGTAACGAAGGGTTTCGGTTTATCAATAGTAGTGCTGATTGTACTGAAAAAACGGCACAGATAAACGTTACCGTACGTGTTGTGTTTTTTTTCTTCATGTATTGACGGTAGCACTTGTCAAAGGCTCGCGTTTTGCGTAATATTCGCGCCCTATTGTGAATATTTATAGCGCACTCTGATTCATACGAGGACGTGCGCGGAAGCGGAGTTTATATGTACGCGGTTTTCCAAAGTGGTGGTAAACAACACCGAGTAAGCGAAGGTCAGACCGTTCGCCTGGAAAAGCTGGACATCGCAACTGGCGAATCTGTTGAGTTCGCAGAAGTTCTGATGATCGCAAACGGTGAAGAAGTCAAAATCGGCGTTCCTTTCGTTGATGGCGGCGTTATCAAAGCTGAAGTTGTTGCACACGGTCGTGGCGAGAAAGTTAAAATCGTTAAGTTTCGTCGTCGTAAGCACTACCGTAAGCAGCAGGGCCACCGTCAGTGGTTCACTGATGTGAAAATTACTGGCATCAGCGCCTAAGACCTGAGGAGAGATTTAAATGGCACATAAAAAGGCTGGCGGCTCCACACGTAACGGTCGCGATTCAGAAGCTAAACGCCTTGGCGTTAAGCGTTTCGGTGGCGAATCCGTTCTGGCGGGTAGCATCATCGTTCGTCAACGTGGTACCAAATTCCACGCTGGCAACAACGTAGGTTGCGGTCGTGACCACACTCTGTTTGCTAAAGCAGACGGTAAAGTGAAATTTGAAGTTAAAGGCCCGAACAACCGTAAATACATCAGCATCGTTGCTGAGTAAGGTTTTCTCGGTCCGGTAACGGATTAAAGCCCCGCAACCTGTTGCGGGGCTTTTTACATTGGAAACCCGGTAATTTTTTCTGTAGGGAAAACGGGCATGAAGCAGCAGGCCGGCATGGGTATTCTTTTGGCGCTCACTACCGCAATGTGCTGGGGTGCGCTGCCAATTGCAATGAAGCAGGTTCTGGAAGTGATGGAGCCGCCTACGGTGGTCTTTTATCGCTTTCTGATGGCAAGCATCGGCCTCGGGGTTATTCTGGCTATCAAAGGTAAGCTTCCACCCTTGCGGCTTTTCCGCAAACCGCGCTGGCTGGTATTGCTGGCTATCGCGACGGGCGGTCTGTTCGGTAACTTCATCCTGTTCAGCTCTTCCCTGCAATATCTCAGCCCCACGGCGTCGCAGGTGATAGGTCAGCTTTCACCGGTGGGCATGATGGTCGCTAGCGTCTTTATCCTCAAGGAGAAGATGCGCGGTACGCAGATTATCGGGGCGAGCATGCTGTTGTGCGGTCTGGTGATGTTCTTCAACACCAGTCTGATAGAGATTTTCACCCGCCTGACGGATTACACATGGGGTGTAATTTTTGGTGTGGGGGCAGCAACGGTCTGGGTGAGCTATGGCGTCGCACAAAAGGTGTTATTGCGGCGACTTGCCTCACAGCAGATCCTCTTTTTACTGTACACTTTGTGTACAATAGCATTGCTGCCATTAGCCAAGCCGGGTGTGATTTCCCAGCTTAGCGACTGGCAACTGGCGTGCCTCATTTTTTGTGGGCTGAACACGCTGGTCGGTTATGGCGCGCTGGCCGAAGCGATGGCGCGCTGGCAGGCAGCACAGGTGAGCGCGTTAATTACGCTTACTCCGCTGTTTACGCTGTTATTTTCAGATTTGTTATCAATGGCCTGGCCCGATGTCTTCGTCAGACCGATGCTCAACCTGTTGGGTTATCTCGGTGCGTTTGTCGTGGTTGCGGGCGCGATGTATTCCGCCATTGGTCATCGTCTTTGGGGACGTTGGCGCAAAAATGAAGCGGTTGTAGTAGTCCCCCGCTCAGGCGAATGAGTTACGGAGAGTAAAATGAAGTTTGTTGATGAAGCGACGATCCTGGTCGTGGCTGGTGATGGCGGCAATGGTTGCGTGAGCTTCCGCCGTGAAAAGTATATCCCACGTGGTGGTCCTGACGGCGGCGACGGCGGGGATGGTGGTGACGTGTGGCTGGAGGCGGATGAGAACCTCAACACGCTGATCGACTACCGTTTCGAAAAATCCTTCCGCGCTGAACGTGGCCAGAACGGCCAGAGCCGTGACTGTACCGGGAAACGCGGTAAAGACGTCACCATTAAAGTTCCGGTCGGTACGCGTGTGATTGACCAGGGAACCGGTGAAACCATGGGTGACATGACCAAACACGGTCAGCGCCTGATGGTGGCGAAAGGCGGCTGGCACGGTCTGGGTAACAGCCGTTTCAAATCCTCCGTTAACCGTACTCCGCGTCAGAAAACGATGGGGACCCCGGGCGATAAGCGCGATCTGCAGCTGGAGCTGATGCTTCTGGCAGACGTGGGCATGCTGGGTATGCCAAACGCCGGTAAATCGACGTTCATTCGCGCGGTTTCTGCGGCGAAACCAAAAGTGGCGGACTATCCGTTTACCACGCTGGTACCAAGCCTGGGCGTTGTCCGTATGGATAACGAGAAGAGCTTTGTGGTTGCCGATATTCCGGGTCTGATTGAAGGCGCTGCGGAAGGTGCGGGTCTGGGCATTCGCTTCCTGAAACACCTTGAGCGTTGCCGCGTGCTGCTGCACCTTATCGATATCGATCCTATCGATGGTTCCGATCCGGTTGAAAACGCCCGCATCATTATCGGTGAGCTGGAAAAATACAGCGAAAAACTGGCGAATAAACCACGCTGGCTGGTCTTCAACAAGATCGACCTGATGGACAAAGCCGAAGCGGAAGCGAAAGCTAAAGCGATTGCTGAAGCAATGGGTTGGGAAGATAAATATTACCTGATCTCTGCGGCAAGCCAGGTTGGCGTGAAAGATCTGTGCTGGGATGTGATGACCTTCATCATTGAGAACCCAATTGTTCAGGCGGAAGAAGCGAAACAGCCTGAAAAAGTCGAATTCATGTGGGATGACTACCACCGTCAGCAGCTCGAAGAGCTGGAAGCGGAAGAAGATGATGAAGACTGGGACGATGACTGGGATGAAGACGACGAAGAAGGCGTCGAGTTCATCTACAAGCACTAATATCTGTCCAAAGCCCCCATTATGGGGGCTTTTTTTATTCCAGCGTTGCGGGTAGCCAGCAGCTGGCGATCAAACCACCTTCAGCGCCATTCTCAAGCGTCAACCTGCCGTGGTGGAGCTGCACGATGCGCTGCACGATACTCAGGCCCAGACCGCTGCCACCGTAGCGCTGGTCAAGACGGCGGAATGGCTCGGTAATTGACTGTCGGTGCGCTTCATCAATACCGGGGCCCTGATCGATCACGCTAATCTGCGTTCCCCCGTCGACCCCGGTTAATGTCACTGTAATCGTTGTCCCTGCCGGGCTGTAGCGCCCCGCATTCTCCAGCAGGTTGCGCAGCATCAGACGCAGGAGCACGGCGTCTCCCTGAACCGTAAGCGCGCTTTTAGCAGGCCAAATCACCGTATGCTCTTTGGCTTCATGGCCCAGGCCGAGAGGTTCAATGATATTTTCCGTCCAGCTCACGGTTTCGTAGTGTCCGCTGGCCATTGCCTGTCCGGCACGGGCCAGCATCAGCAGCTGTTCGACGGTATGCATGAGCTGATCTATACGGCTAATTAACGTCGCGGCCTGTGGTGCGCCTGACTGCGCCATAAGCTCCAGATGAAGCCGGATACCGGCAAGGGGCGTTCTAAGCTCGTGTGCGGCGTCAGCGGTGAAGAGACGCTCCTGCTGAATAGTATTGTCCAGCCGGGCGAGCAGCTGGTTCAGGGAGGTTGTCACCGCGCCTATTTCTTCCATGTCGGAATACATAGGAAGCGGAGTTAAGTTATCCGCCGAACGGTTAGCCAGGCTGTCACGCAGTTTATTCAGCGGTCGGGTTATCCAGGTGACCGCCCAGAATGAAAACAGCAGCGTGAAACCGACCATCACCAGAGAAGGGACGAGAAGGGAAGCGATCGCCTCGCGGATCTCTTTTTCGACATGGTTATTGCGGGCTTTTGCCGACAGCGTTTCATTCACCAGAAAACCAATCTGCTCACGGCTTTCATGCCACAGCCAGATGACGCTTATCAGCTGGAAAAATAAGAGAATAACCGCCAGCAGCACCATCAAACGCCGACGCATGCTGTTCATTTCTGGCTCTCAAGGCGATAGCCAACGCCACGGACGGTTTTGATTCTGTCCTTGCCGAGCTTGCGACGCAGGTTGTGAATGTGAACTTCAAGGGTATTTGACCCCGGGTCGTCCTGCCAGGAGTAGATATCCTGCTGGAGC
This sequence comes from Enterobacter sp. 61D5, assembly GCF_034107965.1. Taxonomy (NCBI): domain Bacteria; kingdom Pseudomonadati; phylum Pseudomonadota; class Gammaproteobacteria; order Enterobacterales; family Enterobacteriaceae; genus Enterobacter; species Enterobacter sp. 61D5. The sequence continues at coordinate 117,728 of NZ_JAWNFK010000011.1, read as the reverse complement.
GTTTCTCTGTGCACCGTTTGCCCGCTGCGCATGATCAGACGCGTAAGCAGGGCGAACTCTTTTGGCGTCACCTCTACCGCCTGATCCCGGCGCAGTACCTGCTGGGTTTGCAGATTCAGCGTAATATCGCCGTCGGTCAGTAAGTTATCACTATGGCCCTGATAGCGGCGAATCAACGCTCGCACCCGAGCCTGCAGCTCCGCAAGCGCAAAAGGCTTCACTAGGTAATCATCTGCGCCTGCATCAAGGCCGGTGATACGATCCTCAATGGCATCGCGTGCCGTCAGGATCAACACCGGGTTGGCGATACCGCGGCGTCGCCACTGGCTGAGCAGCGTGGCGCCGTCTTTATCAGGCAAGCCCAAATCGAGGATCACCAGACTGTATTCGCCGCTCTGGATCAGGGCGTCCGCCTCCGCTGCGGTGCCAGCACAGTCAAGGGCATACCCTTCATTGGCCAGCCCCAGCGCCAGCCCTTCCTGCAATAACAGATCGTCTTCAACTATGAGTAGTTTCATCGCTAGTTATTCTGGTAGATGTCCTTATAAAGCCTGCTTTCGAAGCGAACAAGCGGAATACGACGATTGCGCTGGTCGGTCGGTTCGACGGCATAGCCGGAAAGATACTGCACGAATGCCATGCGTTGTCCGCTGGCGGTAGTGATGAAGCCTGCAAGGTTGTAAACCCCCTGCAGCGAGCCTGTCTTAGCGGATACTTTGCCATCCACGCCGGCAGCGTGAAGCCCGGCGCGATACTGCAGCGAACCGTCATGCCCGGCCAGCGGCAGCATTGAAATAAAGTTTAGCTCAGTGTCATGCTGTGCAATGTACTGAAGCACCTGCATCATCGTGGCCGGAGAGATCAAATTATGACGCGATAATCCGGATCCATCGACGGCGATGGTATTACCCAGCTCGATCCCGGCCTGCTGGCGCAGGATCTGACGAACGGCGTCTGAACCCGCGCGCCAGGTTCCCGGCACGCCGAAACGCGCGTGGCCAATCATGCGGAACACGGTGTCGGCAATCATGTTGTCAGACTTTTTCAGCATGATTCGCAGTAAATCGTGCAGCGGCGGAGACTGTTTGCTGGCGATGACCGTGCCGGGCTGGTTAACCTGCGTCTGGCGAAGCAGAGTGCCGGTGTAGGTTATGCCCGCTTGTTTTAGTTCATCTTTCAGAATGGCACCCGCATAGCTTGCACCATCCTGTATCGCAAAGGCCAGCGGCAGCGGATCGGCGCGCTGCGTCAGGCAGCCGGTAAGCGTGAAGCGGTTCAGATCGCCCGGCACGACGTCCAGCTCACAATATTGCGCATCCGGGGAGCCTTTCGCCAGCGTTCGGACCTGGCTAAACATTGTTACCGGGTAGTAGGATGCTATGCGGATAAACGCTAAATCATCTGGCTTTGGCGCGCTGTAAAGCGAAACCGAGAAGCAGTTACGGTCAACAATCGCGGCGGCGGGTGGGGCGCTAAAACATTGGGTCATGTCGTTCCACGGCCAGCCTGGGGCTTTATCGTGGCTGGCAAAGATGGATGTGTCGATCAGCACATTGCCATCAATTTTCTGTACGCCAGATTTTTTCAGTACCGCAACCATATTGCGGATATCCTGTCGCTTAAAGGTCGGATCGCCGCCAAAACGGGCGATAAGATCGCCTTTCAGTTCGCCACCCTCGACGTTACCTTTGGTCTCGAGTGTGGTCGTAAAACGGAAGTCAGGCCCGAGCTGGAGCAGGGCGGCGAGGGCAGTGATCACCTTTTGGGTACTGGCAGGCAGCGCCATCTGTTGACTGTGATAGTCAATCTCGGGAGCCTGTGCGCCAACCTTCTGCACCATCAGTGCAAGGTTCGCGCCTGCGGGGAGCTGATTAATGTACTCATCAACATTCGCGGCCTGGGCGGTGAACGTTATACTGGTAGTCAATCCGATGATAAATCTGGAAAATCGCATAATCTCGCGCTAACAACCCGAAAACAAACCGTCATACTACGGTGCATGGCACTGCAAAGTAAACGATGACCCATAGTGAACTTCGCGGTAAAATGCATATCAAATTGAAAAATTGCTGCTGACCTGGGGCATTGCTCCCGGGTCGGTTTTCTTTTTGCTTCTTGCCCGCTTAGGGGGGCAGGAGCAGGGAACACTGCTCCCAACAGGAATGTTTAAGAGGTATAACAAATGCAAGCTATTCCGATGACCTTACGTGGTGCCGAAAAACTGCGCGAAGAGCTGGATTTCCTGAAATCCGTGCGTCGTCCTGAAATCATCGCCGCTATCGCGGATGCGCGCGAGCATGGCGACCTGAAAGAGAACGCTGAATACCACGCAGCGCGTGAGCAGCAGGGCTTCTGTGAAGGGCGTATTAAAGATATCGAAGCAAAACTGTCCAATGCACAGGTTATCGATATCACCAAAATGCCTAATAATGGGCGTGTGATCTTTGGTTCTACCGTGACCGTGCTGAACCTGGACAACGACGAAGAGCAGACCTATCGCATCGTGGGTGATGATGAAGCAGACTTCAAACAGAACCTGATTTCAGTGAACTCTCCGATTGCTCGCGGCCTGATTGGCAAAGAGCAGGACGATGTTGTCACCATCCGCACCCCTGGCGGTGAAGTGGAATACGAAATTATCAAGGTTGAATACCTGTAATTCGCTTCTCTACTGAGATGTTGATACATTGTAAAGAAAAGAAAAAGGCCGCATAGCGGCCTTTTATCAACTCAAGGAGCATGGCATTTTGCTCGCCTGCTGACAGAAATCCCTCGTTTCACACAGAAAATGTGTTTGATTCAGGATATCCTTAGCGTGGCAGCGAGATTTTACGCTCTTTAGATGGGCGGTAGAGCACCAGCGTTTTACCGATGACCTGTACATTACAGGCGCCGGTTTCGCGCACGATGGCTTCCACGATCAGGTTTTTAGTGTCTCTGTCTTCAGAGGCGATTTTCACCTTGATCAGCTCGTGGTGTTCCAGCGCTTGTTCAATCTCGGCAAGCACCCCTTCGGTCAAACCATTGTTGCCAAGCATCACTACAGGCTTGAGCGGATGTGCCAGACCTTTAAGGTGCTGTTTTTGTTTAGTACTCAGATTCATCGTATATTTTTGCTTACGTTGGGATTGAAAACGGTTCATTCTACCGCCATCTCCCTTATATCGCCAAATAGCTGCGTAGAAATTTACGTCACAGGCAGGTAACGATGAACCAGGACGGAAATGTTAAATGACAGGTAAAAAGCGTTCTGCCAGCTCCAGCCGCTGGCTTCAGGAACACTTTAGCGATAAATATGTTCAACAGGCACAGAAAAAGGGGTTACGTTCCCGTGCCTGGTTTAAACTTGATGAAATACAGCAAAGTGACAAACTTTTTAAGCCGGGGATGACGGTTGTTGACCTCGGTGCGGCACCTGGCGGATGGTCCCAGTATGCGGTAACGCAGATCGGCGGAACGGGCCGAATCATCGCGTGCGATCTTTTACCAATGGATCCCATCGTCGGTGTCGACTTCCTTCAGGGCGACTTTCGTGATGAATTAGTGCTGAAAGCGTTACTTGATCGTGTAGGTGATAGTAAGGTCCAGGTTGTCATGTCAGATATGGCACCAAATATGTGCGGAACACCGGCGGTGGATATCCCCCGCGCCATGTATCTGGTGGAGCTAGCGTTAGAAATGTGTCGTGATGTACTAGCGCCTGGTGGTAGTTTTGTTGTGAAGGTGTTTCAGGGCGAAGGTTTCGAGGAGTATCTTAAGGAAATTCGCTCCCTGTTTGCGAAGGTTAAAGTTCGTAAGCCGGACTCTTCCCGGGCCCGTTCCCGAGAAGTGTATATTGTAGCGACCGGGCGAAAATGATAACCGGTAGATTTCAGGCGAAAGTTTGAATGAAACTGGATATAGAGTATCCTGACGCTGTTTTTAACACAGTTGTAATATGAGGTTAATCCCTTGAGTGACATGGCGAAAAACCTAATACTCTGGCTGGTCATTGCCGTTGTGCTGATGTCAGTATTCCAGAGCTTTGGGCCCAGCGAGTCGAATGGCCGCAAGGTGGATTATTCTACCTTCCTGCAGGAGGTCAATCAGGACCAGGTTCGCGAAGCGCGTATCAACGGACGTGAGATCAACGTTACCAAGAAAGATAGTAACCGTTACACGACTTACATCCCGGTGAACGATCCTAAGCTGCTTGATAACCTTCTGACCAAAAACGTCAAGGTGGTAGGTGAGCCGCCAGAAGAACCAAGCCTGCTGGCTTCTATCTTCATTTCCTGGTTCCCGATGCTGCTTCTTATTGGCGTCTGGATCTTCTTTATGCGTCAGATGCAGGGCGGCGGTGGCAAAGGTGCCATGTCGTTCGGTAAGAGCAAGGCGCGTATGCTGACGGAAGACCAGATCAAGACTACTTTCGCTGACGTCGCCGGTTGTGACGAAGCGAAAGAAGAGGTGGGTGAACTGGTTGAATACCTGCGTGAACCGAGCCGTTTCCAGAAGCTGGGCGGTAAGATCCCGAAAGGCGTGCTGATGGTTGGCCCTCCGGGTACCGGTAAAACCCTGCTGGCGAAAGCCATCGCAGGTGAAGCGAAGGTGCCGTTCTTTACTATTTCAGGTTCTGACTTCGTCGAAATGTTCGTGGGTGTCGGTGCATCTCGTGTGCGTGACATGTTCGAGCAGGCCAAGAAGGCAGCACCGTGCATTATCTTCATCGATGAAATCGACGCCGTAGGCCGCCAGCGTGGCGCCGGTCTGGGCGGTGGTCACGATGAACGTGAACAGACGCTGAACCAGATGCTGGTTGAGATGGACGGCTTCGAAGGTAACGAAGGTATCATCGTTATCGCGGCGACTAACCGTCCTGACGTACTTGACCCTGCGCTGCTGCGTCCAGGCCGTTTCGACCGTCAGGTTGTTGTGGGTCTGCCGGACGTTCGCGGCCGTGAACAGATTCTGAAAGTTCACATGCGTCGCGTACCGCTGGCGCCAGATATCGACGCGGCAATCATTGCGCGCGGTACCCCAGGCTTCTCCGGCGCGGACCTGGCGAACCTGGTCAACGAAGCAGCTCTGTTTGCCGCTCGCGGTAACAAGCGCGTCGTATCGATGGTGGAGTTCGAGAAAGCGAAAGACAAAATCATGATGGGTGCGGAACGTCGCTCTATGGTGATGACGGAAGCGCAGAAAGAGTCCACCGCATACCACGAAGCGGGTCACGCGATTATCGGTCGCCTCGTGCCGGAACACGATCCGGTGCATAAAGTGACGATTATTCCGCGTGGTCGTGCGCTGGGTGTGACCTTCTTCCTGCCTGAAGGCGACGCGATCAGCGCCAGCCGCCAGAAGCTGGAAAGTCAGATTTCTACCCTGTACGGCGGTCGTCTGGCAGAAGAGATTATCTACGGTGTGGAACATGTTTCTACCGGTGCGTCCAACGACATTAAAGTTGCGACAAACCTGGCGCGTAACATGGTGACGCAGTGGGGCTTCTCCGACAAACTCGGTCCGCTGCTGTATGCAGAGGAAGAGGGTGAAGTATTCCTGGGCCGTTCTGTGGCTAAAGCGAAACATATGTCCGATGAGACGGCTCGTATCATCGATCAGGAAGTAAAATCTCTGGTAGAGCGTAACTACGCACGTGCACGCCAGATCCTGACCGACAATATGGACATCCTGCATTCGATGAAAGATGCGCTCATGAAATATGAGACCATCGATGCACCGCAGATTGACGACCTGATGGCGCGCCGTGAAGTGCGTCCGCCAGCGGGCTGGGAAGACCCAGGCGCTTCCAATAATTCTGACAACAATGGCACCCCGCGTGCGCCGCGTCCGGTTGATGAACCGCGTACGCCAAACCCGGGCAACACCATGTCAGAACAGTTGGGCGATAAGTAAGCCACTGCTGTTGAAGCGTTTGTCTGTAACTCAAACCCTGGAGCTTGCTCCGGGGTTTTTCATTTCTGTTTAACGATATAGATACCAGGGATTTCGCCATGAAATTATTCGCTCAGGACTCGCATCTCGATCTTTCACATCCCCATGTGATGGGGATCCTGAATGTTACCCCTGACTCTTTCTCTGACGGCGGCACGCATAACACGCTTATCGAGGCGGTTAAGCACGCGAATTTAATGATTAATGCGGGTGCCACCATCATTGACGTTGGTGGTGAATCGACGCGTCCCGGTGCGGCGGATGTGTCTGTGGAAGAAGAGCTGGCGCGCGTGGTGCCGGTGGTTGAAGCTATCGCGCAGCGGTTTGAAGTGTGGATCTCCGTTGATACCTCTAAACCCGAGGTGATTCGTGAAGTGGCGAGAGTGGGCGCTCACATTATCAATGATATTCGCTCGCTCACTGAGCCCGGCGCACTGGAAGCTGCGGCAGAGACGGGATTACCGGTATGCCTGATGCACATGCAGGGCCAACCGAAAACCATGCAGGAAGCACCGAGGTATGATGATGTCTTTGCCGACGTGAATCGCTTCTTTATTGAGCATATCGCGCGCTGTGAACGTGCAGGTATCCCAAAAGAGAAATTGTTGCTCGACCCGGGGTTCGGTTTCGGTAAAAATCTCTCCCACAATTATGCGTTGCTTGCGCGCTTATCGGAATTCCATCACTTTGACCTGCCGCTGCTGGTGGGGATGTCGAGAAAGTCGATGATTGGGCAGTTGCTGAACGTGGGGCCGAGCGAACGCCTGAGCGGCAGCCTGGCCTGCGCGGTGATTGCGGCGATGCAGGGCGCGCACATTATTCGTGTCCATGACGTCAAAGAAACAGTAGAAGCCATGCGTGTGGTGGAAGCCACACTGGCAGCGAAGGAAAACAAACGCTATGAGTAATCGTAAGTATTTTGGTACCGATGGTATCCGTGGGCGTGTAGGCGATGCTCCCATCACCCCTGATTTTGTCCTGAAGCTCGGATGGGCTGCTGGCAAAGTGCTGGCGCGTCATGGTTCCCGTAAGATCATTATCGGTAAAGACACCCGTATTTCCGGCTATATGCTGGAATCAGCGCTGGAAGCGGGTCTGGCGGCGGCTGGACTGTCCGCGTCCTTTACGGGCCCAATGCCAACGCCTGCAGTCGCGTATCTGACGCGTACCTTCCGTGCGGAAGCGGGGATTGTTATCTCAGCTTCTCATAACCCGTTCTACGACAACGGCATTAAATTCTTCTCCATTGACGGCACCAAGCTCCCGGATGACGTGGAAGAAGCCATTGAAGCCGAAATGGAAAAAGAGATCACCTGCGTTGATTCCGCAGAGCTGGGTAAAGCTAACCGTATCGTTGATGCGGCGGGCCGTTATATCGAATTCTGTAAAGGCACCTTCCCGAATGAGCTAAGCCTGGCTCACCTCAAAATTGTGGTGGACTGTGCAAACGGCGCGACCTACCACATCGCCCCGAATGTCTTCCGCGAACTGGGTGCGAAAGTCATCACCATTGGCTGCGAGCCGGATGGTCTGAACATTAACGAGCAGGTGGGGGCAACTGATGTTCGTGCCCTGCAGGCGCGTGTTCTGGCAGAGAAAGCCGACCTGGGCATTGCGCTGGACGGCGACGGCGACCGCGTGATCATGGTCGACCACGAAGGTAACAAGGTCGACGGCGATCAGATCCTCTACATCATTGCCCGTGAGGGCCTGCGTCAGGGCCAGCTGCGCGGCGGTGCGGTGGGCACGCTGATGAGTAACATGGGCCTGGAACTGGCGCTGAAACAGCTCGGTATTCCGTTTGTCCGTGCGAAAGTGGGTGACCGCTATGTGCTGGAAAAATTGCAGGAGAAGGGCTGGCGCATCGGCGCAGAAAACTCGGGTCACGTGATCCTGCTCGATAAAACCACCACCGGTGACGGTATCGTGGCCGCGCTGCAGGTGGTTGCCGCGATGGCGCGCAACCATATGAGCCTGCACGATCTGTGCAGCGGGATGAAAATGTTCCCACAGATCCTGGTAAACGTACGCTTCACTGCCGGTAAAGGCGATCCGCTGGAAAATGAGAACGTTAAAGCGGTGATGGCTGACGTTGAAGCGGCCCTGGGCAATCGTGGGCGTGTGCTGCTGCGTAAGTCCGGTACTGAACCGCTGATCCGCGTGATGGTGGAAGGTGAAGACGAAGCGCAGGTAACCGAATTTGCACACCGTATTGCGGATGCTGTGAAAGCGGCATAATTGTGCACGCTAAATGTATAAAAAGGCGGCTTTTGTCGCCTTTGTTTTAAGCAATTAATGGCTTTTTGCTGTTTTTTTCCGCAGTTGATACAATGCGTCAAAAATGCCCTTGCGAAGGTCATTCGCTTTGGTTAGTATTCACACCCGCTTCAGTGGGAAACAAAAATCCTGCTAATTGGTCGAAGCATTGGTATGCGGCAAATCCGCAAGGAACAGGTTGATTATGTACGAAGCTCTTTTAGTTGTTTTCCTTATTGTAGCCATCGCTCTCGTAGCGCTGATTATGCTGCAGCAAGGTAAAGGCGCTGATATGGGAGCCTCCTTCGGAGCAGGCGCTTCCGGTACGCTGTTCGGTTCAAGTGGTTCTGCGAACTTCATGACCCGCACAACGGCGATTCTGGCTACGCTGTTCTTCATCATCAGTCTGGTGCTTGGCAATATCAACAGCAACAAGACCAGCAAAGGAAGCGAGTGGGAAAACCTGAGCGCGCCAGCGAAAACTGAGCAAACTCAGCCAGCTGCACCGGCTAAGCCAGCCAGCGATATCCCGCACTAAGTATTCTGTACCGAGGTGGTGGAATTGGTAGACACGCTACCTTGAGGTGGTAGTGCCCTAACGGGCTTGTGGGTTCGAGTCCCATCCTCGGTACCAATATTCCAGAAGAAAGACGTCGAAAGGCGTCTTTTTTTTCGTCTGCATATTCTGAGGTGTGGTTTTGTAGGCCCGGTAAGCGCAGCGCCACCGGGCAAAATGGCGGGTGACGCTGCGCTTACCCGCCCTACGAAAGTGCACAAAAAAGGCGTCCATAGGACGCCTTTTGCACGTTATATCAGCGATTACTTCTTATCGCTGTGCTCCAGGTTTTCAACCTGCGGCAGACCGTTATCGGAATTCGCTGAGAGCAGGCCATTCTCAACATAGTTGAATAGCTTCTCGCGGGTATCGGTGATGTCCAGGTTACGCATGGTCAGCTGACCGATACGATCGTCCGGCGAGAACACGGATTCACCTTTCTCCATGGTCAGACGCTCTGCTTTATAGGTCAGGTTGTCAGACACGGTGTTCAGGATGGAGTAGTCGTTGCCGCGACGCAGTTCCAGCGTTACTTCACCGGTGATTGCGCTTGCCACCCAACGCTGCAGCGCATCACGCAGCATCAGCGCCTGTGGATCGAACCAGCGGCCCTGATACAGCAGTTTACCCAGCTGACGGCCATGAGAGTGATACTGCTCAATGGTGTCTTCATTGTGAATGCCGGTCAGCAGACGCTCGTAAGCGATGTGCAGCAGCGCCATTCCCGGGGCTTCATAGATGCCACGGCTTTTTGCTTCGATGATGCGGTTTTCAATCTGATCGCTCATGCCCAGACCGTGACGACCGCCAATACGGTTAGCTTCCAGCATCAGCTCAACATCGTCTGAGAAAGTTTTACCGTTCAGCGCAACCGGATGGCCGCGTTCGAAACGTACGGTAACTTCTTCAGCCTGGATTTTGACGTTCTCGTCCCAGAACTTCACGCCCATGATCGGGTTAACGATCTTCACGCTTGAGTTCAGGAATTCCAGGTCTTTCGCTTCGTGCGTCGCACCCAGCATGTTGGAGTCAGTGGAGTAAGCTTTCTCGACAGACATCTTATAGTCGAAACCGCAGGCGATCATAAACTCGGACATCTCATGGCGGCCACCCAGCTCGTCGATGAAGTCGGTATCCAGCCACGGCTTGTAGATCTGCAGTTCGGCGTTGGTCAGCAGGCCATAGCGATAGAAACGTTCAATATCGTTACCTTTATAGGTGCTACCGTCACCCCAGATGTTGACGCCGTCTTCTTTCATCGCCGCAACCAGCATGGTGCCGGTGACCGCACGGCCCAGCGGGGTGGTGTTGAAATAGGTCAGGCCGCCGGTGGTGTTATGGAACGCACCGCACTGAATAGCCGCGATACCTTCAGCGACCAGTTGCTTACGGCAGTCAATCAGGCGCGCGTTCTCTGCACCATACTCTTTAGCGCGACGAGGAATGGCATCGTAGTCGTCCTCATCCGGCTGACCCAGGTTCGCAGTATAGGCATACGGAACCGCTCCCTTCTGGCGCATCCACAGCAGTGCAGCGCTGGTATCCAGGCCACCTGAGAAAGCGATGCCAATACGTTGTCCAACCGGAAGATGCTTGAGAATCGTCGTCATAGAATAAAACCCTGCTTGATTGACTGATTAGAGACCGCTTTCGCTCTCTTGTGCATTTTTATGCAAAATAAGTGAGTATTCATTTAATCATCTTTTGGCGAAGACCGGAAGAGAGTCGTGCGTTTTTTGTAAAAATTTTGGTCTAATTGATCTGGCGGAAGTTGGGTTGACAGGTGGGGTCAACTATCAATATACTAAACGCCGATTTTACGTCCCGTCTTCGGTACCAAATCCCAGCATTATTTGCAAATTCTGTCCAAAACGCGTAGAATTTGCCACGTTTCAGGCGCGGGGTGGAGCAGCCTGGTAGCTCGTCGGGCTCATAACCCGAAGGTCGTCGGTTCAAATCCGGCCCCCGCAACCACTTTCCCATAAAGTTCTTTTTCAAATATACTGTGAAGACTTAGAGCCTTCGTAGCTGGATTTGAAAAAATTCTTTCGGAAAGTGCTCCAGGCCACAGTTGTGGCTATAGGGTTCAGTTATCTAAAGCCCCGATTTATCGGGGTTTTTTGTTATCTGACTACAGAATAACTGGGCTTTACGCCCTTTTTTTATGTCTTGGGGGTGGGCTTGTCCACATTAGAGCAAAAATTAACAGAGATGATTACTGCACCGGTCGAAGCACTGGGCTACGAACTGGTCGGCATCGAATTCGTTCGCGGCCGTACATCGACGCTGCGCATCTATATTGATAGTGAAGATGGCATCAATGTTGATGATTGTGCTGATGTCAGCCACCAGGTGAGTGCGGTTCTTGATGTTGAAGACCCGATTACCGTTGCGTACAACCTGGAAGTTTCCTCACCTGGCCTCGATCGCCCGATGTTCACGGCCGAGCACTATGTGCGCTTTACCGGTGAAGAAGTGGCTCTCGTTCTGCGTATGGCCGTACAGAACCGCCGTAAATGGCAGGGAATTATCAAAGCCGTTGATGGTGAAATGATCACGGTGACAGTCGAAGGCAAAGATGAAGTGTTCGCGCTGAGTAATATCCAGAAGGCGAACCTGGTTCCCCACTTTTAACAGTCTGGATTGAGGTGAAAAGCCCGCGATGAACAAAGAAATTTTGGCTGTTGTTGAAGCCGTCTCCAACGAGAAATCACTGCCGCGTGAGAAGATTTTCGAAGCGCTGGAAAGTGCACTGGCTACAGCAACCAAGAAAAAATACGAACAAGAGATCGATGTTCGCGTAGAAATCGATCGTAAAAGCGGTGACTTCGATACATTCCGTCGTTGGGTAATCGTTGAAGAAGTGACCCAGCCGACCAAAGAGATCACGCTTGAAGCCGCCCGTTTTGAAGACGAAAGTCTGAACGTGGGTGAGTACGTTGAAGATCAGATTGAATCTGTGACCTTCGACCGTATCACGACTCAGACCGCTAAACAGGTTATCGTGCAGAAAGTGCGCGAAGCCGAGCGCGCGCTGGTTGTCGATCAGTTCCGCGATCAGGAAGGCGAAATCATCACCGGCGTGGTGAAGAAAGTGAACCGCGACAACATCTCCCTGGAGATCAAATCCGAAGGGTTGCCGGGTAACGCTGAAGCCGTGATCCTGCGTGAAGATATGCTGCCGCGTGAAAACTTCCGCCCAGGCGACCGTATTCGCGGTGTTCTGTACGCCGTTCGTCCTGAAGCGCGTGGTGCACAGCTGTTCGTGACCCGTTCTAAACCAGAAATGCTTGTAGAACTGTTCCGTATCGAAGTGCCGGAAATCGGTGAAGAAGTTATCGAGATTAAAGCGGCGGCTCGCGATCCGGGCTCCCGTGCGAAAATTGCGGTGAAAACCAACGACAAGCGTATCGACCCGGTCGGTGCTTGCGTCGGTATGCGCGGTGCGCGTGTCCAGGCAGTTTCTACTGAGCTGGGCGGCGAACGTATTGATATCGTTCTGTGGGATGACAACCCGGCGCAGTTCGTGATCAACGCAATGGCTCCAGCTGATGTGGCGTCTATCGTTGTTGACGAAGACAAACACACCATGGATATCGCTGTTGAAGCGGGCAACCTGGCGCAGGCAATCGGCCGTAACGGTCAGAACGTACGCCTGGCGTCACAGCTGAGCGGCTGGGAACTCAACGTAATGACCGTTGATGACCTGCAGGCTAAGCATCAGGCTGAAGCCCATGCGGCGATCGATACCTTCACTAAATACCTGGATATTGACGAAGACTTCGCCACTGTTCTGGTTGAAGAAGGTTTCTCTACGCTGGAAGAACTGGCCTATGTGCCAATGAAAGAGCTGCTGGAAATTGACGGTCTGGATGAACCAACCGTTGAAGCCCTGCGTGAACGCGCTAAAAACGCACTGACCACCCTGGCACTGGCTCAGGAAGAAAGCCTTGGCGATAAGAAGCCGGCTGATGACCTGCTGAATCTGGAAGGTCTTGATCGTGCGATTGCGTTCAAGCTGGCTGCCCGTGGTGTTTGTACGCTGGAAGATCTCGCTGAGCAAGGCGTTGATGACCTGGCTGATATCGAAGGTTTAACCGACGAGAAAGCCGGCGAGCTCATCATGGCCGCACGTAATATTTGCTGGTTCGGCGACGAAGCGTAATAAACTGTAGCAGGAAGGAACAGCATGACTGATGTAACTGTAAAATCGCTGGCTGCTGAGATTCAGACCTCCGTGGACCGCCTGGTACAGCAATTTGCTGATGCAGGGATCCCGAAGTCCGCTGATGACTCGGTGACCGCGCAAGAAAAACAAACCTTGTTAACGCACCTGAACCGTGAACACGGTTCTACGCCTGACAAGTTAACGCTGCAGCGCAAAACGCGCAGCACGTTAAACATCCCTGGTACCGGTGGCAAAAGCAAATCGGTACAAATTGAAGTCCGCAAGACGCGCACCTTTGTAAAACGTGATCCGCAAGAGGCAGAACGCCTTGCCGCGGAAGAGCAGGCACAGCGTGAAGCGGAAGAACAAGCTCAGCGTGAGGCGGAAGCAGCCGCCAAACGTGAAGCAGAATTAAAAGCTGAACGTGAGGCCGCAGAAAAAGCGAAACGCGACGCAAGTGATAAAGTGAAGCGTGACGCTGCGGAAAAAGACAAAGTGAGCAATCAACAGACAGACGAAATGACCAAAACCGCCCAGGCTGAAAAAGCCCGCCGTGAAAATGAAGCTGCCGAGCTGAAGCGTAAAGCGGAAGAAGAAGCCCGCCGTAAGCTGGAAGAAGAAGCTCGCCGCGTCGCCGAAGAAGCGCGCCGTATGGCAGAAGAAAACGAGAAGAATGGTGTGAATACCGTTGAGCCGACTGAAGACACCAGCGACTATCACGTGACCACTTCTCAGCATGCCCGTCAGGCTGAAGATGATAACGACCGTGAAGTAGAAGGCGGCCGTGGCCGTGGCCGTAATGCAAAAGCAGCGCGTCCGGCGAAAAAAGGCAACAAGCACGCTGAATCCAAAGCTGACCGTGAAGAAGCACGCGCGGCTGTTCGCGGTGGTAAAGGCGGCAAGCGTAAAGGTTCCGCGCTGCAGCAGGGCTTCCAGAAGCCGGCTCAGGCCGTTAACCGTGACGTTGTGATCGGCGAAACCATTACCGTTGGCGAACTGGCGAACAAGATGGCGGTTAAAGGCTCTCAGGTCATCAAAGCAATGATGAAGCTGGGTGCCATGGCGACCATCAACCAGGTCATCGATCAGGAAACCGCACAGCTGGTTGCTGAAGAGATGGGCCACAAAGTTATCCTGCGTCGTGAAAACGAGCTGGAAGAAGCAGTAATGAGCGACCGTGATACTGGTGCTGCGGCTGAACCGCGTGCACCGGTTGTGACTATCATGGGTCACGTTGACCACGGTAAAACCTCTCTGCTTGACTACATTCGTTCTACTAAGGTTGCCTCTGGTGAAGCGGGTGGTATTACCCAGCACATCGGTGCTTACCACGTAGAAACTGACAACGGTATGATCACCTTCCTGGATACTCCGGGCCACGCCGCGTTTACCTCAATGCGTGCTCGTGGTGCTCAGGCGACGGATATCGTTGTTCTGGTTGTTGCTGCAGACGACGGCGTCATGCCGCAGACCATCGAAGCTATCCAGCACGCGAAAGCAGCAGGTGTGCCGGTTGTGGTTGCAGTGAACAAGATCGATAAGCCAGAAGCGGATCCCGATCGTGTTAAAAACGAACTTTCCCAGTACGGTATTCTGCCGGAAGAGTGGGGCGGCGAAAGCCAGTTCGTACACGTGTCTGCGAAAGCGGGTACCGGTATCGACGAACTGCTGGACGCGATCCTGCTGCAGGCCGAAGTTCTGGAGCTGAAAGCCATCCGTAACGGTATGGCGAGCGGTGCGGTTATCGAATCCTTCCTCGATAAAGGACGTGGCCCGGTTGCTACCGTTCTGGTTCGCGAAGGTACGCTGCATAAAGGCGATATCGTTCTGTGCGGTTTCGAATACGGTCGTGTTCGTGCGATGCGTAACGAACTGGGTCAGGAAGTGCTGGAAGCAGGTCCGTCCATTCCAGTGGAAATCCTGGGTCTGTCCGGGGTTCCGGCTGCCGGTGACGAAGTGACCGTGGTGCGTGACGAGAAGAAAGCGCGTGAAGTGGCACTGTATCGTCAGGGTAAATTCCGTGAAGTTAAACTGGCTCGTCAGCAGAAATCTAAACTCGAGAACATGTTTGCCAACATGACCGATGGCGAAGTTCACGAAGTGAACATCGTTCTGAAAGCCGACGTTCAGGGTTCTGTGGAAGCGATCTCCGACTCCTTGCTGAAACTGTCTACCGACGAAGTGAAAGTGAAGATCATCGGTTCTGGCGTAGGTGGTATCACCGAAACCGACGCGACCCTGGCTGCTGCCTCCAACGCTATCCTGGTTGGCTTCAACGTTCGTGCGGATGCATCTGCGCGTAAAGTGATTGAAGCTGAAAGCCTGGATCTGCGCTACTACTCCGTCATCTATAACCTGATCGACGAAGTGAAAGCAGCGATGAGCGGCATGCTGTCTCCTGAGCTGAAACAGCAGATCATCGGTCTGGCTGAAGTACGTGACGTGTTCAAATCACCGAAATTCGGTGCGATCGCGGGCTGTATGGTTACCGAAGGTAACATCAAGCGTCACAACCCAATCCGCGTACTGCGTGACAACGTGGTTATCTACGAAGGCGAGCTGGAATCCCTGCGCCGCTTCAAAGATGACGTTAACGAAGTCCGTAACGGCATGGAATGTGGTATCGGCGTGAAGAACTACAACGACGTTCGCGTTGGCGATATGATCGAAGTGTTCGAGATCATCGAAATTCAGCGTACCATCGCTTAATTACCGATTGTAAGCCGGGATCGCCTCGCGCCACCCGGCAATAATTTTAAAAGGGGCTTTTAGCCCCTTTTTTGTCTGGAGAATTTATTATGGCGAAAGAATTTGGTCGCCCTCAGCGCGTAGCGCAGGAAATGCAGAAAGAGATCGCACTCATTCTGCAACGTGAAATTAAAGACCCGCGCGTCGGCATGATGACCACCGTTTCCGGTGTCGAAATGTCCCGCGATTTGGCCTACGCAAAAGTGTTCGTCACCTTCCTGAACGATCAGGACGAAGCGGCAGTGAAAAACGGCATTAAAGCGCTGCAGGAAGCCTCTGGTTTCATCCGCTCTCTGCTCGGCAAAGCGATGCGCCTGCGTATCGTGCCTGAGCTGACCTTCTTCTACGACAACTCGCTGGTCGAAGGTATGCGTATGTCCAACCTGGTGACCAGCGTGGTTAAACATGACGACGAGCGTCGTGTTAACCCGGCGGACGACAGCAAGGAGGACTAATGAGTCGTCCTCGTCGTCGTGGTCGCGACGTGCATGGTGTGCTGCTGCTGGATAAACCCCAGGGCGCTTCCAGCAACGACGTGCTGCAGAAAGTTAAGCGTATTTATAACGCCAACCGTGCGGGCCACACCGGCGCGCTCGATCCGCTGGCAACCGGCATGCTGCCGGTCTGCCTGGGAGAGGCGACAAAGTTTTCCCAGTACCTGCTCGACTCCGATAAGCGTTACCGCGTTATCGCTAAACTGGGCCAGCGCACGGATACCTCCGACGCGGATGGCCAGGTGGTGGAAGAGCGTCCGGTGACCTTCAGCGCGGAGCAGCTTGATGCTGCGCTGGAGAGCTTCCGTGGGGACACGATGCAGGTGCCGTCGATGTATTCGGCGCTGAAATATCAGGGCAAGAAGCTCTACGAATATGCACGCCAGGGCATTGACGTCCCGCGTGAAGCCCGTCCGATAACCGTGTATGAGCTGCTGTTTATTCGCCATGAAGGCGATGAGCTGGAGCTGGAAGTACACTGTTCGAAAGGGACCTATATTCGCACCATCATCGACGACCTCGGTGAAAAGCTGGGCTGCGGCGCGCATGTGATTTACCTGCGCCGCCTGGCGGTGAGCAAGTACCCGGTGGAGCGGATGGTGACCCTGGAACATCTGCGCGAGCTGGTAGAACAGGCGGAAGCGCAGGGGATTGCGCCGGCAGATTTGCTGGATCCCTTGCTGATGCCGATGGACAGTCCGGCAGCAGACTTCCCGGTTGTTAATCTTCCTTTAACATCGTCCGTTTACTTTAAGAACGGCAACCCGGTTCGTACGGCGGAAGCGCCGCTGGAAGGACTGGTACGCGTGACCGAAGGTGACGAAGGGAAATTCATCGGTATGGGCGAAATGGATGGCGAAGGGCGCGTTGCGCCGCGTCGTCTGGTCGTCGAATATCCGGTCGACGCGTGACGGTGATAACGGCTCACCTTGCGATAAGCAGGGGAGACGAGTAGAATATCGCCGCTTAACCCCTGGTAAATTGTTTAACAATCTGCGGGGCGTACATGGGATTGCTGAATTAGAGATCGGCATCCTTACATTCTTTATACTTTGGAGTTTGAAAATGTCTCTAAGCGTTGAAGCTAAAGCTAAAATCGTTTCTGAGTTTGGTCGTGGTACTAATGACAGCGGTTCTACCGAAGTTCAGGTTGCACTGCTGACTGCACAGATTAACCACCTGCAGGGTCACTTTGCAGAGCACAAAAAAGATCACCACAGCCGTCGTGGTCTGCTGCGTATGGTTTCTCAGCGTCGTAAACTGCTCGACTACCTGAAACGTAAAGATGTTGCACGCTACACCGCGCTGATCGAGCGTCTGGGTCTGCGTCGCTAATTCTTGCGAGTTTCAGAAAAGGGGGCCTGATGGCCCCTTTTTTCAACCAGACGGCAGCAATTCACTGGAAACTATTGTATTGTTGCTATAAATGATCTTCATTGCAGAGGTTCGCGCGGCTAATGAGAGGCTTCACCCATGGGGGTGTTGGTTGTCATTAGTCGCGAGGATGCGAAGAAGGTCGGGTTAAATCGACAGCACACCGGTGGTGTGCTGTCAAACATTTAAGAAAGGACAGAACTTTGCTGAATCCGATCGTTCGTAAATTCCAGTATGGTCAACATACCGTCACGCTGGAAACCGGCATGATGGCACGTCAGGCTACTGCTGCCGTTATGGTAAGCATGGATGACACTGCGGTATTCGTTACCGTTGTTGGCCAGAAAAAAGCTAAACCAGGTCAGGACTTCTTCCCGCTGACCGTTAACTACCAGGAGCGTACCTACGCTGCCGGTAAAATCCCGGGTGGTTTCTTCCGTCGTGAAGGCCGTCCAAGTGAAGGCGAAACCCTGATTGCGCGTCTGATTGACCGCCCGGTTCGTCCGCTGTTCCCGGAAGGCTTCGTTAACGAAGTACAGGTTATCGCGACCGTTGTTTCCGTTAACCCACAGGTTAACCCGGACATCGTTGCCATGATCGGCGCATCCGCTGCCCTGTCACTGTCTGGTATTCCATTCAATGGCCCAATCGGTGCCGCGCGCGTTGGCTACATCAATGACCAGTACGTGCTGAACCCAACCCAGGAAGAGCTGAAAGAAAGTAAGCTGGACCTGGTTGTTGCGGGTACTGAAGCGGCTGTACTGATGGTTGAATCCGAAGCTGAACTGCTGAGCGAAGACCAGATGCTGGGCGCTGTGGTATTTGGCCATGACCAGCAGCAGATCGTTATCCAGAACATCAACGACCTGGTGAAAGAAGCCGGTAAACCACGTTGGGACTGGCAGCCAGAAGCGGCAAACGACGCGCTGAACGCACGCGTTGCAGCCCTGGCAGAATCTCGTCTGAGCGATGCATACCGCATCACTGACAAACAGGAGCGTTACGCTCAGGTTGACGTGATCAAGTCTGAGACTATCGCGACGCTGGTTGCTGAAGACGAAGCGCTGGATGCTAACGAACTGAGCGACATCCTGCACGCTATCGAGAAAAACGTTGTTCGTAGCCGCGTACTGGCAGGCGAGCCGCGTATCGATGGCCGCGAAAAAGACATGATCCGTGGTCTGGATGTGCGTACTGGCGTTCTGCCACGTACTCACGGTTCCGCGCTGTTCACCCGCGGCGAAACGCAGGCGCTGGTAACCGCGACCCTGGGTACTGCACGTGATGCACAGATCATCGACGAACTGATGGGCGAGCGCACTGACAGCTTCCTGTTCCACTACAACTTCCCTCCGTACTCCGTAGGCGAAACCGGTATGGTTGGCTCGCCGAAGCGTCGTGAAATTGGTCACGGTCGTCTGGCGAAGCGCGGCGTGCTGGCAGTAATGCCAGAAGCAGACAAATTCCCGTACACCGTTCGTGTGGTTTCTGAGATCACCGAATCCAACGGTTCCTCTTCCATGGCTTCCGTATGTGGTGCTTCTCTGGCGCTGATGGATGCAGGCGTGCCAATCAAAGCCGCCGTTGCGGGTATCGCAATGGGCCTGGTGAAAGAAGGCGACAACTTCGTTGTTCTGTCTGACATTCTGGGTGACGAAGACCACCTGGGTGATATGGACTTCAAAGTCGCGGGTTCCCGCGAAGGTATCTCTGCGCTGCAGATGGATATCAAAATTGAAGGTATCACCAAAGAGATCATGCAGGTTGCTCTGAACCAGGCTAAAGGTGCTCGTCTGCACATCCTGGGCGTGATGGAACAGGCGATTAACGCGCCGCGTGGCGACATTTCTCAATTCGCTCCACGTATCCACACCATCAAGATCAACCCAGACAAGATCAAAGATGTTATCGGTAAGGGCGGTTCCGTAATCCGTGCGCTGACCGAAGAGACTGGCACCACGATCGAAATCGAAGATGACGGTACTGTGAAGATCGCAGCAACCGACGGCGAGAAAGCGAAATTCGCGATCCGTCGCATCGAAGAAATCACGGCAGAGATCGAAGTGGGCCGCGTCTACGCAGGTAAAGTGACCCGTATCGTTGACTTTGGCGCGTTCGTTGCCATCGGTGGCGGTAAAGAAGGTCTGGTTCACATCTCTCAGATCGCTGACAAGCGCGTTGAGAAAGTGACCGATTACCTGCAGATGGGTCAGGAAGTACCGGTGAAAGTTCTGGAAGTTGATCGCCAGGGCCGTATCCGTCTGAGCATTAAAGAAGCAACCGAGCAGTCTCAGCCAGCTGCTGCGCCAGAAGTACAGGCAGCAGAACAGCAAGGCGAGTAAGTTGCCATTTGCCCTCCGCTTTGCGGAGGGCCTATTATCAGGCAGGACGCCTTGTTAAGCCGCCGGGGGACAGGACGTTCATCCAATAGTTGTCTTCGGGAGTGGGAAATGAAGCCTTTTTTGCGCTGGTGTTTCGTTGCGACAGCTTTAACGCTGGCAGGATGCAGCAACTCTGCCTGGCGTAAGAGCGAAGTCCTCGCAGTGCCATTGCAACCGACTTTGCAGCAGGAAGTGATTCTGGCACGCATGGAACAAATACTTGCCAGTCGGGCTTTAACCGATGAAGAACGCGCACAGCTTTTATATGAGCGCGGAGTGTTGTATGATAGTCTCGGTCTGAGGGCATTGGCGCGAAATGATTTTTCACAAGCGCTGGCTATCCGACCTGATATGCCTGAAGTATTCAATTACTTAGGCATTTATTTAACGCAGGCAGGCAATTTTGATGCTGCCTATGAAGCGTTTGATTCTGTACTTGAGCTTGATCCAACTTACAACTACGCGCACTTGAATCGCGGTATCGCATTGTATTACGGCGGTCGTGATAAGTTAGCGCAAGATGATCTGCTGGCGTTTTATCAAGACGATCCTAATGATCCTTTCCGTAGCCTGTGGCTTTACATCGTTGAGCGGAAGCTCGATGAGAAGCAGGCAAAAGAGGCACTAAAACAGCGCTTCGATAAATCGGACAAGGAACAGTGGGGATGGAACATTGTCGAGTTCTACCTGGGCAACATTAGCGAAGCAACGCTGATGGAACGCCTCAAGGCGGACGCAACGGATAACACCTCGCTCGCTGAGCATCTCAGTGAAACCAACTTCTATTTAGGTAAGTACTACCTAAGTCTGGGGGATATGGACAGCGCTACGGCACTGTTCAAATTAGCGGTTGCTAACAACGTACACAACTTCGTTGAGCACCGTTATGCATTGTTGGAATTATCGCTCTTGGGCCAGGAGCATGACGACCTGGCAGAATCGGACCAGCAATAGCTGACGACATAAACATCAGCCCGTAATCTTTTGATTGCCATCACCTTAACTGGTGAGGGCGTTGTTGTTCGTCAATACACCTACTTTGAGCCGGTTCACACTTTTCAATGAAAATTGCTAATCATTTTCACGATGAGCTAAGTAGACTGGCCGCCATTAATATCGAGGCACTTGTACTACATGGCTGAATTCGAAACCACTTTTGCAGATCTGGGCCTGAAGGCTCCTATCCTTGAAGCCCTTAACGATCTGGGTTACGAAAAACCATCTCCGATCCAGGCTGAGTGTATCCCACACCTGCTTTCTGGTCGTGACGTGCTGGGCATGGCCCAGACTGGTAGCGGTAAAACTGCAGCATTCTCGCTGCCGCTGCTGAACAACATTGATCCGGACCTGCGTGCACCGCAGATCCTCGTCCTGGCTCCAACCCGTGAACTGGCTGTTCAGGTTGCAGAAGCCATGACGGAATTCTCTAAACATATGCGCGGCGTAAACGTGGTAGCCCTGTACGGCGGCCAGCGTTATGACGTGCAGTTACGCGCCCTGCGCCAGGGCCCACAGATTGTTGTCGGTACGCCGGGCCGTCTGCTGGATCACCTGAAGCGCGGTACTCTGGACCTCTCTAAACTGAGCGGCCTGGTACTGGATGAAGCAGATGAAATGCTGCGTATGGGCTTCATCGAAGACGTTGAAACCATCATGGCACAGATCCCGGACGGTCATCAGACCGCGCTGTTCTCTGCCACCATGCCAGAAGCGATTCGTCGTATCACCAAGCGCTTCATGAAAGATCCTCAGGAAGTGCGTATTCAGTCCAGCGTAACCACTCGCCCGGACATCAGCCAGAGCTACTGGTCTGTGTACGGCATGCGCAAAAACGAAGCGCTGGTACGTTTCCTGGAAGCGGAAGATTTTGATGCGGCGATTATCTTCGTTCGTACCAAAAACGCGACCCTGGAAGTGGCTGAAGCCCTGGAGCGTAGCGGCTACAACAGCGCAGCGCTGAACGGTGACATGAACCAGGCCCTGCGTGAGCAGACTCTGGAGCGTCTGAAAGACGGTCGTCTGGATATCCTGATTGCAACCGACGTGGCAGCACGTGGTCTGGACGTTGAGCGTATCAGTCTGGTTGTTAACTACGACATCCCGATGGATTCCGAGTCTTACGTTCACCGTATCGGCCGTACCGGTCGTGCGGGTCGTGCTGGCCGCGCGCTGCTGTTCGTTGAGAACCGCGAGCGTCGTCTGCTGCGTAACATCGAACGCACCATGAAGCTGACCATTCCAGAAGCGGACCTGCCAAACGCAGAGCTGCTGGGCAAACGCCGTCTGGAAAAATTCGCCGCGAAAGTACAGCAGCAGCTGGAAAGCAGCGATCTGGATCAGTACCGCGCGCTGCTGTCGCAGATTCAGCCTGTTGCTGAAGGCGAAGAACTGGACATGGAAACCCTGGCCGCAGCACTGCTGAAAATGGCTCAGGGCGAACGTAGCCTGATCGTGCCACCAGATGCGCCGATGCGTCCTAAGCGTGAATTCCGTGACCGTGACGATCGCTTCGAACGTCGTGGCGACCGCAATGACCGTGGCCCACGTGGTGACCGTCCAGAGCGTGGTGGTGAAGACCGTCCACGTCGTGAACGTCGCGACGCAGGTGACATGGAACTGTACCGCATTGAAGTGGGCCGTGATGATGGCGTTGAAGTTCGTCACATCGTTGGCGCGATCGCTAACGAAGGCGACATCAGCAGCCGTTACATTGGTAACATCAAGCTGTTCGCATCCCACTCCACCATCGAGCTACCAAAAGGCATGCCGGGCGAAGTGCTGCAGCACTTTACGCGTACCCGCATCCTGAACAAGCCGATGAACATGCAGCTGATGGGTGATGCACAGCCACGCCCTGACCGCGGTGGTGAACGTCGTGGCGGTGGTCGCAGCTTCGGTGGCGAGCGTCGTGAAGGCGGCCGCAGCGAAGGTCGCGGTGGTGAAGGTCGTCGTTTCTCCGGCGAGCGTCGCGAAAACCGTGGCCCACGTCGTGAAGAGGGCACCAGCCGCCGTCGTTTCGGTGACGCGTAAGCCTTTCGCTTCTGACGTAAAGTAAAATATACAGCCCCGATATACGCTATCGGGGCTTTTTTTATTCCCTTTGTACTCTTGTACTGGTACATTGCGTCACATTAAAATGCAGAACCGCATGATTGACTGGAGAAAAGGCTGTATGGCGACACTAACCACCACCCAAACGTCACCCTCGCTGCTTGGCGGCGTGGTGATCATTGGCGGTACCATCATTGGTGCCGGGATGTTTTCCCTGCCTGTGGTCATGTCCGGTGCGTGGTTCTTCTGGTCGCTGGCCGCGCTGGTCTTCACCTGGTTCTGCATGCTCCATTCCGGGCTGATGATCCTTGAGGCAAACCTGAACTACCGCATTGGCTCCAGCTTCGACACCATTACCAAAGATCTGCTGGGCAAGGGCTGGAACCTGGTGAACGGGCTATCCATCGCGTTTGTGCTCTATATCCTGACCTACGCGTATATTTCGGCGAGCGGCTCGATTCTGCATCACACCTTCTCGGAGATGTCGCTGAACGTTCCGGCGCGTCTGGCGGGGCTGTGTTTTGCGCTGGCTGTAGCGTTTATCGTCTGGATGAGTACCAAAGCGGTGAGCCGCATGACGGCGATCGTATTAGGCGCTAAGGTCATCACCTTCTTCCTGACCTTTGGCAGCCTGCTGGGACACGTGACGCCCGCCACGCTGTTTAACGTCTCCGAAGTGAATACCTCCTACACGCCGTACCTGCTGATGACGCTGCCGTTCTGTCTGGCGTCGTTCGGTTACCACGGTAACGTGCCGAGCCTGATGAAGTACTACGGCAAAGATCCCCGCACCATTGTGAAGTGTCTGGTCTACGGCACGCTGCTGGCGCTGGGTCTGTATGTGATTTGGCTGCTGGGGACGATGGGCAACATCCCGCGTCCGGAATTTATCGGCATTGCTCAGAAGGGCGGTAACATCGACGTGCTGGTGCAGGCGCTGAGCGGCGTGCTGAACAGCCGCAGTCTGGATCTGCTGCTGGTTATCTTCTCTAACTTTGCGGTGGCGAGCTCTTTCCTCGGCGTAACCCTGGGCCTGTTTGACTACCTGGCGGATCTGTTTAGCTTTGATGATTCTGCGATGGGGCGTTTAAAAACCGCGCTGCTGACTTTCCTGCCGCCGATTGTGGGCGGCCTGCTGTGGCCGAACGGCTTCCTGTATGCCATCGGTTATGCAGGGCTGGCGGCAACTATCTGGGCGGCGATTGTGCCGGCGCTGCTGGCGCGCAAATCACGTAAACGCTTCGGCAGCCCAAAATTCCGCGTCTGGGGCGGCAAGCCGATGATTGCGCTGATTCTGGTATTCGGCGTTGGTAACGCACTGGTACACGTGCTGTCGAGTTTTAACCTGTTGCCCGTTTATCAGTAAAACGAGGGGTTGAACCCCTCACCCCGGCCCTCTCCCATAGGGAGAGGGAGAAAAGCAAAAAACTACCCCACCAACTCCTCTTTCACCTGCATCGCCAGTTCAAACGAATGCAAACGCGCCTGGTGATCGAAAATCTGGCCGTTAACCATAATCTCATCCGCCTGCGTTTCGCGCAGCACCGCGTCCAGCCCGTGACGCACTTTCGCCTTATCGCCTACCAGCGACATGCTCAGGGCCTGCTGTACGCCATACTGCTCGGAGGCGGACCACAGCTGATGCATATTCTCCACCGGCGGTGGAAGCTGGCCCGTCTCACCGCGACGCAGCTTCACAAACGCCTGCTGCATGGAGGTAAACAGGAATTCCGCGTCGCGATTGCTGTCGGCCGCAATGATGTTGATACACACCATCGCGTACGGCTTCTCAAGACGCTCGGACGGTTTGAAGTTCGTTCGGTAAAGATGCAGCGCCTGATGCAGCATATCCGGTGCAAAGTGGGAGGCAAACGCAAACGGCAGTCCCAGCTGCGCGGCGAGCTGTGCGCTGTAGAGGCTTGATCCCAACAGCCACACCGGGATCTTCTCACCGTAGCCCGGTACCGGACGCACGTGCGGGTTCGGATCGCGCGCGTCGAACCAGTCCACAAGTTCGGCCACGTCGCGCGGGAAGTTGTCGATATCGCCGCTCATATGGCGACGCAGGGCACGCATGGTCGGCTGGTCGCTGCCGGGCGCACGACCAAGCCCTAAATCTATACGGCCCGGGTAGAGCGTATTCAGGGTGCCAAACTGCTCGGCAATCACCAGCGGGGCGTGGTTCGGCAGCATTACGCCGCCGGAGCCCAGGTGCAGGGTGGTGGTATTTGCCGCCAGATAGCCGATCAAAACCGAGGTCGCGGCGCTGGCGATGCCAACCATATTGTGGTGCTCGGCCAGCCAGTAGCGGTGATAGCCACGCTTTTCGGCCAGCTGAGCCAGATCCAGAGAGTGCGAAAAGGCTTCTCTTGCCGAGGAGCCCTGAGGGATCGGCGCCAGATCCAGCACCGAAAACGGAATGGTTTTGTCAGTCATAACAGCTCACTTTGTCGACGGTGAATCTTTAATACTGCATTAAAAAATGATAACCGTTGTTAACAAAGTGAGCCTTTTTTACGCCTGCAGCTCCAGCCCGGCAAGCCGTCTCCAGTAGCCGTTGCAGTCGCTGTTTGCCGTCAGCGGCAGCGGTGAGTCACCGTTTTCGTTGGCGCGGAAGGCGTCAAGCATAGCGAACACCCCGGTATCCAGCGGCGATAAACGCACCATATCCACCAGCCCGTCCATCGACGCCAGCTCGTTGCCGAGGTTATAGACATAGCCGCTCATGGTCTGAATACCGTTGAGGACAAACACCTGCTGATTCTCCTGCGACAGCATGCTGCGTCCGTTCGGGTACTTGATGCAGCAGGTTTCGCACTCGTCTTTCGGGCGGTCTTCCGAGCGTGCGGTGAAGCAGCGGGCGGAGTAGGCCAGCGGCAGATGGCCGTAGCTCAGCACTTCCACTTCAAACTGATTGCGAATGCCCAACTCGTCGCACTGTTTAAGCAGGTTTGCCAGCCAGTCGCGCGAGAGCTCTACCGGCATGCACCAGCGCGTCATTCCCTGTTTGAGCAGCAGGCGCAGGGTTACGGCGTTGTAGCAGTTCAGGGCATGGCCCGCGACAAACGGCAGCTTGCGTTCAGCGCACATGTTCACCACGCCCAGATCGCTCGCTTCCAGCAGGAACTCGCCGTTTTCGACGTAGCGCTTCAGCTCACCCAGTTCGGACGACGCCTGCACCAGCGCGAGCGTGGAGAGCACCACCTGCTTGCCGCTTCCGGCCAGGCCTTTCGCTATATCCAGCCAGTCGCCCACTTTGGTGGCGCGGCGCTTGCTGCACACCGCTTCGCCGAGGTAAATCACGTCGGCGCTGCTGGTCGCGGCCTGTTGGTAAAAATCTTCCAGCGTCTCTTTTGGCCAGTAGTAGAGCACCGGTCCTAATGAATATTTCATGATGATCTCACTGCCATTTACGGTGATACGCGCCAAGCGTGGTTTGCGTGCCTTCGGACATCGAACCAAGCGTTTCCATCCAGGCCTGCTGTGGAGCGTAGTTCTGCGGATCCGCCATACAGCGGTCGATGGCCTGACGCCACACTTTCGCTACCTGGCTCACATAGGCCGGGCTACGCTGACGTCCTTCGATTTTCACCGAGGCAATATTGGCCGCCAGCAGCTCCGGCAGCAGCTCCAGCGTGTTGAGGCTGGTCGGCTCCTCCAGCGCGTGATAGCGCTCGCCGTCGACCAGATAGCGGCCTTTACACAGGGTAGGATAACCGGCGTTTTCCCCGTCCTGGTAGCGGTCAATCAGCACCTCATTCAGGCGAGACTCCAGCCCCTGAGGGGTCTGCTGCCAGCGAACAAAGCGGGCAGGAGAGCAGGCCCCGACGGTATTTGGAGATTCACCGGTTAAATAAGACGAAAGATAGCAGCGGCCTTCGGCCATGATGCACAGGCTGCCAAAGGCAAAAACCTCCAGAGGCACTGGCGTGACGCGCGCGAGTTGCTTAACTTGATGAATAGAGAGCACGCGCGGCAGCACCACGCGGGCCACGTCAAAGTGTTGATGATAAAAACGCACCGCCTCTTCGTTGGTGGCAGATGCCTGAACAGAGACGTGGCGCTCAATATGGGGATAGCGTTCTGCCGCATACTCAAGCATGGCGAGGTCGGCCAGGATCAGCGCATCGGCACCCAACTGTGCCGCCATATCCACCGCGCGCTGCCAGCGGGCGTAGCCGTCAGGATGAGCAAAGGTATTGATGGCGATATGCAGCTTGCGGCGGTGCTGGTGAACGAAGTTAACGGCTTCCTGAAGCTTTTTCTCCGTAAAGTTGAGGCCAGCAAAATGGCGGGCGTTGGTGTCATCTTTTAGCCCGATATAGACAGCATCGGCCCCATTTTCGATGGCCGCCTTAAGCGCCGGAAGGTTTCCGGCAGGGCAGAGCAGCTCCATAATTTATCCTGATGTTGTCGATCGCAAAATTGTTAACGAGCTGGGATTTTAATTAACCCATACGCGACAATTTTTGATTTAAGGCAGCTAATGGCGTATTGATGACACCAATAATGAGGTACGGCGGGCGACGGTTTGTTGATTTACGCCGCTATGTCGTGCTTCGGATATGGCAAAATAGCAGGACTATAGATATCAGGGAGTAAAGCTCGTGCTGGATAAACTGCGTTCACATCTCGTACAATTTGGACCATCAATGCTGAGCGTGCCGGTCAAGCTGGCGCCGTTCGCGCTAAAACGCCAGGTGCTAGAGCAGGTCCTGAGCTGGCAGTTCCGCCAGGCGCTGCAGGACGGCGAGCTGGAATTCCTCGAAGGCCGCTGGTTAAGCATTGAGGTGCGTGACATCGGGCTGCGCTGGTTTACCTCCGTTGAGAATGACCAGCTGATCGTACGCGAATCCGCCGACGCGGATGTGAGCTTTAGCGCCAACGCCAGCGATCTGCTGATGATCGCCGCGCGCAAGCAGGATCCGGATACGCTCTTCTTCCAACGCCGTCTGGTGATTGAAGGCGACACGGAACTGGGCCTGTACGTGAAGAATTTAATGGATGCCATTGAGCTGGAGCAGATGCCAAAAGCGCTGCGCGTGATGTTAATGCAAATGGCAGATTTCGTTGAGGCCGGGCTGAAAACCCCGCCGGACGGTAAACACACTTCAGTAGGTGAGCCATGCTGATTCGAGTCGAAATTGGGATTGATGCGCCGGGGATCGATGCGTTGTTACGCCGCGCCTTTGCGAGCGATGCCGAAGCCCAACTGGTCCACGACCTTCGCGAAGACGGCCTGATTACGCTGGGGCTGGTTGCCACCGATGACGAAGGTCAGGTGGTGGGCTATGTTGCCTTCAGTCCGGTCATCGTTCAGGGCGAAGAGCTGCAGTGGGTCGGCATGGCGCCGCTGGCGGTAGATGAAAGCTATCGCGGGCAGGGTCTGGCGCGTCAGCTGGTCTATGAAGGGCTGGATTCGCTCAATGAGTTTGGCTATGCCGCCGTTGTCACGCTGGGCGATCCGGCGTTCTATGGCCGTTTAGGCTTTGAGCAGGCCGCGCATTACGATCTGCGCTGTCGCTGGCCGGGTACGGAATCCGCTTTCCAGGTCCACCGTCTGGCGGACGACGCGCTCAACGGCGTCAACGGCCTGGTCGAGTATCACGACCATTTCAATCGCTTTTAATCAGGCTCTCGCGTAGCGCCTCAAAGGAGCCGTCTCCGGTCACGAGGCGCTCTTTCTGGCGCTTCGTCAGCTGCTTGATACGGTATTCCAGCCTGAGCGCCAGCGAACGGTCGCCGACGGCCGCTGAGAAGGCGAGCTGTAATTCCCCTTTCCCCCGCAGCGCTTTTGCCCCTTTTCCCGTTTGATGTTGTAAAAAACGCCGCGCCACATCGGTGGTGATCCCGGTGTAGAGTGCGTTATCAGCGGTTCGGACAAGATAGAGAAACCAGCACACGGTAAACGGATTCAGTATGTTAAGGTGAACGCACCATAGCATGAGAGAGAACGAAAATGGAAACACTGGCCGCCATTAACCGCTGGCTGGCGAAGCAGCATGTTGTCACCTGGTGCGTCTGTCACGAGGGTGAAATGTGGTGCGCAAATGCGTTTTACTACTATGACCCTGAGCGCGTGGCTTTTTATGTCATGAGCGAAGACAAAACGCGGCATGCGCAGATGACCGGCCAGCAGGCAAAGGTGGCGGGGACGGTAAACGGCCAGCCGAAAACGGTCGCGCTGATCCGCGGCGTGCAGTTTAAAGGGGAGATCCGTCGTCTGGATGGTGAAGAGAGCGACGCGCGCCGTAAGCTCTACACGCGCCGCTTTCCCGTTGCCGCTGCGCTAAAAGCCCCGGTGTGGGAAATCCGCCTCGATGAGCTGAAATTTACCGACAACACCCTGGGCTTTGGCAAGAAGCTGCACTGGTTACGCGCCGAGCAGGCGTAGCGCTTCGCGGTTAAACGCCGGGAGATCGTCCGGGGTTCGGCTGGTGATCAGCTGGTCTTTGTCGTTGACCACCTCCTGATCGTAAAACTCGGCCCCCGCATTTTTCAGATCGATAACGATCGGTTTCACGGCGGTAAGCTTACGCCCGCGGACCACTTCTGCGCTGATGAGCAGCTGCGGGCCGTGGCAGATGGCAAAGACCGGTTTGCCGGTGGAGACAAAGTCCCGGGTGAAGGTCACGAAGCGCTCGTCCCCGCGCAGGGAATCCGGGGAATGGCCGCCGGGTAACAACAGAGCGTCGAAATCTGAGGGACTCACGTTATCGATGGTCTCATCGATGGTTACGGTCGCCTCGCCCTTATGGCCTGTCACCGTTTTACCCGCCTCTTTCTCAATGGTGATGACCTCATGTCCCGCCTTGCGGAACGCCTCTGCTGGAGAGGTGAATTCTGAATCTTCAAACTCGTCGGTAATCAAGACTGCGATTTTCTTGCCCATGCTTCCTCCGTTGTTTTGGCTTCAGACTGATTTTTCTCCGCTTGTGGTAAATACTTACCTGTAACAGACTTCTAAGTGTGGTCGACGACGCTGAGTTCGCAAACGGACAATTCTGTAAAGGGGAAAAGATGAGTCAGGTATTGATTACGGGTGCTACCGGGTTAGTGGGCGATCATCTGCTGCGGCTGCTGATTCAGGATCGCCGCGTGAACTATATCGCCGCCCCGACGCGTCGACCGCTGGCGGACTTATCCGGCGTCTTTAATCCGCACGATCCTCAGCTGACCGACGCGCTGGCGCAGGTGGAGGATCCCATTGATATCGCCTTTTGCTGTCTGGGCACCACGCGGCGGGAGGCGGGCAGCAAAGAGGCCTTTATCCACGCCGACTACACGCTGGTGGTGGATACCGCGCTCACGGCGAAAAAGCTGGGGGCCAAACATTTTCTGGTGGTCAGCGCGCTGGGCGCCAGTGCCGGGTCGCCTTTCTTCTACAACAAGGTGAAGGGCAAAATGGAGGATGCGCTGATAGCGCAGAAATGGGAGCAGCTGACGATTGTGCGCCCCTCGATGCTGATCGGCCACCGGGACGAACGCCGGTTTAACGAGTCGATATTTGCCCCGCTGTTTCGCATTCTTCCCGGCAACTGGAAATCCATCGAGGCGCGGGACGTCGCGCGCGCGATGTTAAAAGAGGGGCTGGCCCCGTCGAAAGCGGGCGTAAACATTATCCCTTCGGCAAAACTGCGTGAAATCGCGCAGGGCGAGGCGTAAACTCCCCCGGCTAATAACCTAATACTCTCCGGGGAATGCTATGACTGGTCAGTCTTCATCTCAGGCGGCAACACCTGTTCAGTGGTGGAAGCCCGCACTCTTCTTTCTCGTGGTCATTGTTGGCCTCTGGTACGTGAAATGGCAGCCGTACTACGGCAAAGCCTTCACCGCCGCCGAAACGCACAGCATCGGTAAATCTATTCTCGCTCAGGCGGATGCCAGCCCGCTTCAGGCGGCGTGGGACTACGCCATGGTCTACTTCCTTGCCGTCTGGAAGGCCGCCGCCTTAGGCGTGATCCTGGGGTCACTGATTCAGGTGCTTATCCCCCGTAACTGGCTGGTGAAAACCCTTGGGCAGCCGCGCTTTCAGGGCATGCTGCTGGGGACGATTTTCTCGCTGCCGGGCATGATGTGTTCCTGCTGCGCCGCGCCCGTGGCCGCAGGGATGCGGCGTCAGCGCGTGTCGATGGGCGGCGCGCTGGCGTTCTGGATGGGGAACCCGCTGCTCAATCCGGCAACGCTGGTGTTTATGGGCTTTGTGCTGGGCTGGCATTTCGCGTTCATCCGTCTGGTCGCCGGGCTGCTGACCGTGCTGGTGGTGGCGACGCTGGTGCAAAATCTGGTGAAGGATAAGACGCCAGAGTCCGCGTCTGTTGAGCTGGACGTCAGCGAACCGCAGGGTGGCTTCTTTGCGCGCTGGGGCAGGGCGCTATGGCAGCTTTTCTGGAGCACTATCCCGGTCTATATCCTGGCGGTACTGGTTTTGGGGGCGGCGCGCGTCTGGCTCTTCCCGCATGCGGATGGCGCTATCGACAACACGCTGATGTGGGTCATTGCAATGGCCGTTGCAGGCTGCCTGTTTGTGATCCCAACGGCGGCGGAGATCCCGATTGTTCAGACCATGATGCTGGCCGGTATGGGCACCGCGCCGGCGCTGGCGCTGCTGATTACGCTGCCGGCGATCAGCCTGCCGTCGCTTATCATGCTGCGTAAGTCGTTCCCGGCGAAAGCGCTGTGGCTGACCGCAGGGCTGGTGGCGTTGAGCGGGGTGATGGTGGGGAGTATTGCGCTTCTGTGAAAAAAGCCCGGTGGCGCTACGCTTACCGGGCCTACAAAAAAATCCCCTCAAGCGAGGGGATTTTTTTTATTTGATGTAAGTAAACGCGGTGGTGACGTGCTTCACGCCGCTCACCCGGCTGGCGATATCGGCCGCCGCTTTCCCTTCACGGTCGGTCACCAGACCCAGCAGGAATACTTCGCCGTTTTCAGTCGTCACTTTCACGTTGGAGGATTTCACCTGGTCCGAGCCCAGCAGCTGGGAACGCACTTTGGTGGTGATCCAGGTATCGGAAGAGGCGTCACCCAGGCCAATTGGCTTGCCCTGACGCACTTCGTTAAACACCTCTGTGGTCCCTTCGACGCCCATCGCAATCTGTTTCGCGCGAGAGGCGAGCTCCAGATTCGGCGCCTGGCCTGCCAGCAGCACTTTGCCCTGATAAGCCGTCACGTTGATACGCGCTTCTTTCTTGATTTGTTCGTCTTTTGACAGCGCACTGTTGACGCGCAGCTCCAGCGTACCGTCATCCACCTGTGTCCCCACGGTGCGAGGATCGGTTGCCGCTTTGGTGCCTACGGCAGCGGTACCCACAACGGCCGCAGCGATACATCCCTGAAGCAGTAATGCAGACATAAGGACTGCGAGGGTCGATAAAGCCTTCATAAGAACTCCTTAATCATCCTGGTGAGGGAAAAGCGTGTTATCGATCAAATCACATAAGCAGTTCACCGTGAGCATATGCATCTCCTGAATACGCGCGCTCCGGTGAGAAGGAATGCGGATTTCCACATCCTGCGGCCCAAGCAGACCCGCCAGCTCACCCCCGTCATAGCCGGTTAAGGCCACGATTGTCATGTCGCGGGTGACGGCGGCTTCAACGGCTTTGACAATGTCCCGGCTATTGCCGCGCGTGGAGATGGCCAGCAGCACATCTCCGGCGTGACCCAGGGCTCGCACCTGCTTTGCGTAAATTTCGTCATGCAGACGATCGTTAGCAATCGCCGTTAAGACCACATTATCGGTATTAAGTGCAATGGCGGGTAAACTCGGGCGTTCTGTTTCAAAGCGATTGATCATGCTGGCAGCAAAATGCTGTGCGTTGGCGGCTGACGTGCCGTTGCCACAACAGAGGATTTTGTTGCCATTAAGCAGGGATTGCACCAGCGTCATTGCGGCACGCGAGATAGCATCCGGAAGGGCTTCCGCCGCGGCAATCTGAGTCTGGATGCTTTCTGTGAAGCACACTTTAATTCTTTCGAGCACGTTATCCCTTTTAAATCTTAATTATGCGTCTTCGCCAAAAGCGTTTTTAAGCCATTCGATCTCATTTCCGGTGAAGGCTATCACATCGAACCGGCAATCCACAGTATCAAAGCTCCCATTATGGCGGGCAAGCCACAAGTGGGCAGTCTGTAATAATTTATGTTGTTTGGCGAGCGTCACGCTGGCGGCAGCACCGCCAAAACGGGAGGACTGTCGAAAGCGGACTTCTACAAACACGATGACCTGACCGTCTTTCATGATCAGGTCGATTTCGCCGCCGCGCCCGCGGACGTTAGCGGCGATAAAGCGCAGTCCTTTGCCTTCAAGCCAGAGACGCGCCTTTAATTCCCACGCATCGCCGGTCTCTTTACGGCTTAACTGGCCGGGACGATTTGCCCCTGCTGGTATTTGAGCCATGATAACTTCCTGTTGATCACGCAGTCCTGAGTCGCGGTCAGATCGCCGGTGTTGCCGTTAAGCTCAAAGCCCGGCACCTGACGCATCTGGGTAAAGTGGTTCGCCAGCGCCCATGCATCGACACCCATTGCATACAGACGCGCCAGCGAATAATCGTTACGTACGGTACTCAGCGCCTGCTGCATTAGCGCCGGGTTGCTGCCTGCCAGCATCGGGATTTCGCTGTACTGCAGACCGTCCATTTCCAGACGGAAATCCGGGCCTGCGGTGCCCTGCGCGCTGCGCGAGCTGGCGTAGAGCGTTGCGCCGCTCTGGCTGCCGTTACGCATCGCGATCATCGGTTTGATAAAGGCGATCTCCTGCGGTGTAGCAACGATATAGGCCGCATCCACTTTGCCGCCACCGCTAATCTGCGCGTCGGTAGGCGGAGCAGGAATCGTTAGCCCGCCAATCGTCACGCCCTGCTGCTGCGGCAGGCTCGCGGTGACAGGACTGCCGTTAAGCGCGATACCCGCTCCACCGTTTACGCCCGCGCGCAGTTCAGAGACGGAACCGAATTTCTGCTGCAGCACCACGCCGCCGCCGAGCTTCTGCCACTCATCGGCAAAGGCGTTGGCCACGCGATCGCCCAGCGCGCTGCGTGGGATGAGCAGCAGCGGAGCCTGCTTACCCTGTTCGTGAATATGGCGCGCCGCATCGCGGGCTTCATCTTCAGGGGAAAGCGCGAAGTAGCAAATATTGGCTCGGTTCTGAACCTGCTCAGGCTGGTTGAGCGCCAGCACGTTCAGCGTGGTATTGCTCTTCATCAGCTCTTCCACGTTGTTTTTCAGCAGCGGACCGACAACGATGCTCGCCCCGTCCTGTTGAACCTGGGCCAGAACCTGGTCAAGCGGCTGCGAGCTGGTGTCGTAAATTTTCAACTCAGCGCCCGGGTTGGCGCTGGTGGTTGCCACGGCCTGCGGCTGCGCAGCAGGTTGGGCCGCGGGTTGTGCAGGCTGCGGTTGAGGCTGTTCTGCCGTTGCGTCAGGCGCTGGCGCCGCTTGCGTCTCGGCCGGAGCCTGAGTAGCAGGTGCTGTAGTAGCCGGGGCTGCCGCAGCAGGTGCAGCTGTAGCTGGAGGCGTCGTCGGAGCCGTCACCGGGTTTTGCATCGTACCCTGCGCCGGCGCTTGCGCCGTGGTCAGGTCGCTGGTCTCCGCTGCGGACGGGCTGACCACATCATTCACGTTAGCCGCCTGGGCCGCCTGCGCGGGAACCGCGCTGCCGGTTACCGAGGTGGTACCGTTTTTCGCGGCTTCAAAGCCCTGCTGAATGGTACGGCCAAACACCGCCGCCTGGCCGTTGAGCGGCAAAAGCAGGGCGATTTTGCTGGTGGATGCTGGCTTAAAGTTCTGCACGTTCACCAGCTGGGTTGGCAGCATTTTCGCACCCGGGTTTTGCGGGTAGCGCGTCTGCCAGTCCGTAATACCGGCTTTCAGCATCTTTGGATCGCTGCGGTTGTTAAACCACATCTGCTGCAGATCCAGCCAGCCCTGAAGGACGTTTTCATCGGCGTTGATGACCAGCGCCTGCGCCTGTTCCTGAGTCATCGAGGCAAGCGCTTGCCAGGTAGCATCAATATTTTTCTGCTTGTCGGCACCGCCGAGCAGCGGCTCTTGCGCGACGAGGGCGCGGAGCAGCGTCAGGGAAGGACGCCCCTGCTCCGCGGTAATGCCCGCCTGCCAGAAGCGAGCTTGCTGATTTTTATCCAGCGCGCTCACGTCAATATCCCCGAGGATCTTCTTCGCGGCGGCGTAATCTTTCAGCGCGACCTTCAGCTCGGCAGAGAGCAGGCTCTGCTCACGACGCTGGGCGTCGTTAAGATCTTTTGGCAACTGGTTAAACAGTTCGGCTGCCTGCTGGGTTTTACCCTCTTTCAGCAGTGCACGAATGGCGAGTAATTGCCAGTTGGTCTTGGTATCATTTGAACTCTGCGACATTTGTTGCAGATAAAAGCCAGAATCAGCCTGAGCAGAACCCTGAAGATGGGCGGTGCTCTGGTCAGGTGCCTGGGTGCCACAGCCTGCAAAGATCAGGGCTGCCAGCAGAAGCGGCACGCTGCGCGTGGCTTTTTTTCGAAGAAACGTTAACGGTACCATACTGTATCCAGTGATTTTTTTTACGCAATGCTCAATATTAAATCGGCAATACGGACGAAACAATGAAACAACACGAAACGGCAGATAATTCTCAAGGCCAGCTTTATATTGTACCTACTCCTATCGGGAATTTGTCTGATATTACCCAACGTGCGCTCACCGTACTGCAAGCTGTTGATTTAATTGCCGCTGAAGATACCCGCCACACCGGCCTGTTGCTGCAACACTTCGCGATTAACGCCCGTCTGTTTGCCCTGCACGATCACAATGAGCAACAAAAAGCCGAAACGCTGGTGGCGAAGCTGAAAGAGGGGCAGAACATTGCGCTGGTCTCCGACGCCGGTACGCCGCTGATCAACGATCCTGGCTATCACCTGGTGCGTACCTGTCGTGAAGCCGGTATTCGCGTTGTGCCGCTGCCGGGACCGTGCGCTGCCATTGCTGCGCTGAGTGCGGCGGGTCTGCCATCCGATCGTTTCTGCTATGAAGGCTTCCTGCCTGCTAAATCCAAAGGCCGTCGCGACGTGTTAAAAGATCTGGAGGCGGAACCGCGCACCCTGATTTTCTACGAATCCACGCACCGCCTGCTGGAGAGCCTGGAAGATATGGTGATCGTGTGGGGAGAGGCCCGCTACGTGGTGCTGGCGCGCGAGCTGACCAAAACATGGGAAACCATTCACGGTGCGCCGGTGGGTGAACTGCTGGCGTGGGTGAAGGAAGATGAAAACCGCCGCAAGGGTGAAATGGTGTTGATTGTCGAAGGACATAAAGCGCAGGAAGACGCGCTGCCTGCCGACGCGCTGCGCACGCTGGCGCTGCTGCAGGCGGAACTGCCGCTGAAGAAAGCGGCGGCACTAGCGGCGGAGATCCACGGCGTGAAGAAAAATGCGCTGTATAAGCATGCGCTGGAGCAGCAGGGGGAGTAAGCCCCTGCCGCCTGTTTTGCCGGGTGGCGGCTGCACCTTACCCGGCCTGCAGATCGTTATGCGCCTTTTAGTTAACTGGCACCGCCTCAAACACCAGCGTTTCCAGCGGCTGCAGCGTAATTACCACCGCGTTTTTATACTTCTCCGGTACGGTTGAATTACTGCCGTACACCGCTTTCAGACGAAACTGCGCCGCGTTCCCTGTCGGGATTTCAAAATCTTTCGTCAAATCCAGGTAGTAGCTTTGCGGTTTATCCGACGGGTTACGCAAGCCGAGAATCGCTTGGTCCTTGCTCCAGGATGCCCAGCCGTAAACCTGCAGCGCGGTTGGATCGCCACCAATCCAGTGCGTATCCACCAGCACGCCGGCGTTTTCCCGCGACCACTTCGCGGCCCGCGCCAGGGTATCCCACTTCGCCTTGTTCAGCATTGAAGGGGTGATATACAGCTCCTGCAGCTGCGTGCCGGTCGCGAAGTAGCTCCAGACCTGATCGGCAAAGTCGCTGTCCGTTTGCACCTTTTCCAGCCCGTAATAGGCGTTTTCCGCGCTGACGATCCCGTGATACATCAGCGAGTTCAGTGGGAACAGCGGCCCTTTGCGAACAATGGAGCGGTACGTTTCCGCATCGCGGTAGGTCATCCACTGCTGCACCGGCGTGCCGGGGCCGTACAGGTTGATGTCATCGCCCTGGCGCCAGATGGAATCAGCGTAGAACAGCCAGGACGGGCTGGCGTTGGTACCGGTCGTCAGGTTAATAAACAGATTCGGGTTGGCGCTGCGCATGTTGTGCAGCAGAGCGATAGAGGCGTCAAAATCCGAGGCGAACGGGCTGCCCTTAATATGCGAATTTGCATTACCCATCCCGTCCAGCTTGAATGAGGTAATGTGTTCGTTTTTGATAAGCTTAACGATCTGCTCATTGAAGTTCTTAAAGTAGTTCGGCCCTGACAGCGCCAGCTTTCCATCAACGGTTTCGAACCCATACTCTTTTGCATGCGAGACGCGCACGTCGCGCGGTTTGTTATATCCGCCCCACGGTGAAAGCCACAGTCCGACCGAGCTGTGCAGGCTGTCGGCTTTTTCCCGTACCTTGCCAAAACCGTTGCTGAATGCCGGGCCAAACAGCCAGCGCCCGGTAAGGTCGTCCCAGCCGTCATCCAGCAGGAAGGCGTCCAGCGCCACGCCGCGCCCGGAAATAAACTCTTTATTCCACTCGTCCATCCGCTTC
This sequence comes from Enterobacter sp. 61D5, assembly GCF_034107965.1. NCBI lineage: Bacteria > Pseudomonadati > Pseudomonadota > Gammaproteobacteria > Enterobacterales > Enterobacteriaceae > Enterobacter > Enterobacter sp. 61D5. The sequence continues at coordinate 80,074 of NZ_JAWNFK010000011.1, read as the reverse complement.
AGCACATCCTGCTCGGTGTACGGATTGAAAAAGCCGATATCCATCCAGCTGTTGTAGTGCAGGTAAGGCTTGTACGGCCGCGGACGCACGGCATCAATAAACTGGTTCACGCTGCGGCGCAGCTGGCTGATTTCCGGGAAGGTGCCGAACCAGGTGGTAAAGCTGACCGGCGACTCTGGCTGGATCGGTGTTTTCAGCTCTACGTTGAGATTGGTGGTCGCTTCATAGGCGTAAGTGTTAACGATGGGCTTGTCCGGCAAAATAAAAAACGAATCAGCCACGATCGGCGAGCTATTGATCGCGCCGTCAACATAGGGCGCCTGAGCCTGCTTTTTGGTCGGGAAGAAGGTAATTTTTGCCACGTCTCGCGGCTGGCCGACTGCGGCAACGGTGTAGCCGATGCTGGCGTATTTTCCCTTCACCAGGTTCAGCTTCACCGTTACGTTAAAGTCTGGATGGGTAAAGTCAATGACAATTGCGTGGTCCTGCTTTTCGACGTGCTTAATGGTGAAATCCGCGGTATGGATTTTTGTCTCGTCCGGCAGCGTCAGAAAAAACAGCTCCTGCGGCGTGAGTGGATGGTTTGCCTTATTGTCCTTAACCACTACCGTTGAGTTTGCATCATCAAACGACAGAGCAATATTGTCGTTATTGAACGCGTAGTTGGCGGCCAGAGCACCATGAGAAACAGAGAAAGCCAGCAGCGAGAGAGTGAGCACTTTTTTCATCGGTTAAGATCCTAATCAGTAATGCTTCAGCATTCGGTTGATGGATTGTTCCAGCCAGTAGCGCTGGGTGCCGAAGTTAATCCGCAGGTAGTTTTCGCCGTTTTGCACGTAGTGGCTGCCGTCTTCAATCACGACACCGGCCTGCTGGGCGAAATGTTGGGTCAACGCTGTGGCGCTGCGGTCGTCGGCGCTTACGTCTATCCAGGCCAGATACGACGACTCCGGGTTCATCATCTTCCACGCCGGAAAATGGGTATGAATAGCGTCCGCAAGGTAGCGGGCATTGCCTTGCAGATACCCGTTCAGCGCGTCAAGCCACGGCAGGCCGTGCTGGTAGGCGAGGATAATCCCCCATACGCCGAACATATTGGGTGAGGTAATCGAGTTCTTCTCAAGCTGCTGGCGGAAGCGCTGGCGCAGCGAACCGTTCGGGATCATGGAGTAGGACGTTTTTAGCCCGCCCAGGTTGAAGGCTTTATTTGGCGATGTCAGCACGATCAGGTTGTCCAGTGCGGCACAGCCCGAGGTCAGACAGCTGACGAATGTGCCGTCCAGAATGTGCTCAGCGTGAACCTCATCGACAACCAGAATTGTGCCGTAGCGTTTACAGAGATGGGACACCAGGCGTATCTCATCCGCGCGCCAGATCCTGCCCGAGGGGTTATGCGGCGAGCAGAAGAACCACAGTTTTGGACGGTGGGTTTTGAGCTGATCTTCAATCAGATTAAAATCCAGCTGATAGCGGTTATCCTTCACGCACAGTGGGTTGGCAAGCACCCGAACTCCCTGGCGCTGCGCTGCCATCGCAAACGGATCGTAAACCGGCGTGTTCATCATCACGCTGTCGCCAGGCGTGCAGAACGCCTGGACCGTGTAATGCAGCGTGGAGACAGTGCCGTAGGTCAGCGTGATCCACGATTTCTCCACCTCAACATGATGACGCGTGCGCTGGAAGGCCATCACCGCGTCGTAGAATTCATCGAAGCACCAGGTATAGCCAAAGGTGCCGTGCTCAACGATGCGCTGGAAGCCTTCAATAACCGCCGGTGGCGAGGTGAAGTCCATATCTGCGATCCACAGCGGGATAAACCCCTGCGGGACATCACCAAAGCGTGAGCAGACAAAAGCATGGTCCCATTTACGGCACTTATCGCTTTTACGCTCGATGATTTTGTCGAAATCAAACACAACAACCCCCTGTTAGATTAAGGCTTCAATGCCGGTTTTGACGCTCTGCACCTGCGGACCGATGATCACCTGAACGCTGTGAGCATCCAGCACCACCACAGACAGGGCGCCCGCCGCTTTCAGCGCCTGCTGATCGATAAGCCCCATCTCTTTCACCACCAGGCGCAAGCGAGTGATGCAGTTGTCGAGCGACTCGATGTTCTCTTTGCCGCCGAGGGCGCGCAGGATAAGCCCGTGATCGTATTTCGATTTCCCACGCGCGCGGGTGTTGGCTTCGACGGCCTGCTGCGCACCCTGCGCGTCCACTTCACGTCCCGGCGTCTTGATATCGTGTTTGAGGATGTACCAGCGGAAGACGAAGAAGTAGATGGCAAACCAGGCGATACCGACCGGGAACAGCAGATACCATTTGGTCGACATCCCCTGCATCACGCCGAAGATCAGCAGATCCAGGATCCCGCCGTCGGTGTTGCCGATGGTTACCCCCAGCAGAGCCATCACCATCAACGCCAGGCCAGACATGACGATATGGAAGGCGTAAAGCGCGGGGGCAATAAACAGGAACAGAAACTCAATCGGTTCTGAAATACCGGTGACGACGGAAACCAGCACGCCGGAAAGCAGCAGTCCCTTAATCACCGGGCGGTTTTCCGGGCGCGCGGTGCGGTAGATGGCGTACGCCACGGCAGGCAGGCCAAAGATAAAGGTCGGCATAAAGCCTTGCGACAGAAACGCGGTAACGTGCGGGCTAAACGGCAGTCCGGCTTTCAGCTCGGCGTAGAAGATATTCAGCGCGCCGGCCACTTCATGACCGTTGACCATCTCAATGCCGCCTGCCGGCGTGAAGCGCACCATCGCCAGCAGAATATGGTGCAGACCAAAGGGTTTAAGCAGCAGCACGCCTACGCCGTACAGGAACGGTCCGAAAACGCTGGTGCTCTGAATGATATGGCCAATTCCGGCAATCCCCAGCGCGACGTATTCCCACAGCAGCGGGATAAACAGCCCGACCAGCGACAGCGTGAGGGCAGTAATGATGGGCACAAAACGAATGCCGCTAAAGAAGGCAAAGGCGTCATGTAGCACGGTGTCCTGAAAACGCTCGTGCAGGAAGTAAGTGATCACCCCGACCACTATGCCGCCCAGCACGCCCATCTCCAGGGTCTGGATCCCCAGCACGATCGATTGTCCTACCTGTCTCATGGTGGCGGCGTCGGCAAGCTGGTGGGTGGCGGTCAGGTAGTAGTTGATGCTCAGGTTCATCAGCATATAGCCAACAAACCCGGCAAAGGCGCCTACGGCCTTGTTGCGTTTGGCAAGACCCATCGGGATCGCCATGGCAAACATCAGCGGCAGATAGGTAAAGGCGAACCCGCCTACCATGGCGATAAAGCCAAAGGTCAGCTGCGTTAACTCACCGCCCAGAAAGGGAAAACTTTTAATAGTAGAAGGGCTGGTGACGGAGCTACCGATACCCAGCAGCAACCCCATAAAGGCCAGCAGAGAGACCGGGAACATAAACGTCTTTCCCAGGCTTTGGAAAAATTCCCACGCTTTCGATTTAAACGACTTTTCCTGTGTCATGTAGGGACTCCTCGGATTTTTAGGATAATGGAAGGCGCAGTCTGGCTTAAGGACGCGCCTTCATATTTGCGAGGCTTATAGTTATTTTTTAGGGATTGACGTAATGCGCGATGGGATCAGGCTTCGGCAGAAAGCAGGAGCCGGTTTGCCGAGCCGCAAACGGCGATCTTGCTTCTGACCACCTCTTTCATGGCGTCCATGCCGACCCGCATGTAGAAGCGCGGATCGTTGCCCTGCGGGTTTTCGGCAAACCAGGCTTTAACCGCGTCAGAGAAGGCAATTTTCAGCTCGGTGGCCACGTTGACTTTGCACACGCCCAGCTCGATGGTGCGGCGAACAAACTCATCCGGCACATCGCTCGCGCCGTGCAGCACCAGCGGCACGGTGACCACTTCGCGAATTTCCGCCAGCCGCTGGAAGTCAATTTTCGGGCGTTTGGTATACAGGCCGTGCGCGGTGCCGATGGCGACTGCAAGGCTATCGACGCCGGTCAGTTCGACGAAGCGTTTCGCCTCCTGCGGATCGGTGAGGAACGCGCTTTCGGCGTCCACGCTCATGTCATCTTCCACGCCGCCCAGGCGGCCCAGCTCGGCTTCGACGCTGCAGTCGTTGAGGTGGCAGAAATCGACCACCGACTTCACCAGCTTCACGTTTTGTTCAAATGGAAAATGGCTGCCGTCGATCATCGCGCTGCGTACGCCCGCGTTCACCTTGCGGCGAATATCGTCCAGCGATTCGTGGTGATCGAGGTGCAGCGCCAGCGGCATGTCGTAGGTGTGGGAGTAGGCGCTGCACAGGGCGTAGATCTCTTCCAGCGCAATGTGCTTAAAGGTGCCCGGCGTGCCCGCGAGGATCACCGGCGATCGCATTTCGCTGCACGCTTCGAGGATCGCCTGGATCGTCTCCGCGTTGTGGATGTTGAACGCCGGAACGGCGTAGCCTTTTGCCTGCGCATCCTGCAGAAGGTATTTCGTCGAGATAATACTCATAATCAGATCCTCTTAAGCCTGCCACGGATGAATAACGACGCCCTGCACCACGCGGTTGACCGTCCCGCTGGCGGATGGCGTATCGGGCGTAATGCCTGTGCTAAGCGACTGGGTGAGCGCAAAGACCTGGGCATACATCAGGAAGCAGAACGCCTGTTCCATATCGATAAACGGACGTGAAGGCGGCAGCAGAATGTGCGGACCCGCTTCAATGACCGGATCGTTTTCAGCGGCGATGGCGACGACGCGCAGGGCCTGGCGATCGCGGCGCAGCTCGGCCAGCAGATCCAGATCGTACTGACGCGTATACGGATGGCTGGAGATGAACACCACCACCAGCGTTTCGCTATCGACCAGCGACTTCGGCCCGTGACGGAAGCCCGTAGGGGAGTCGTAAAATGCCGCCAGCTTGCCCGCCGTCAGCTCCAGCACCTTCAGCGCCGATTCGCGCGCCGCGCCCTGCAGGCCGCCGCTTCCCAGATACACGATCCGTTTCCACGGTTCGCTGCCAAAGACGCCGTGGCTGAAATCCCCGAGCGAGGTGAGGATCGCCTGACAGCGATCGGCGACGTCGCGGAAGGTGTGGCTATTGATCGTTTCCGGGGCGAACACGGACAGACAGCTCGCCATCATGGTGGTGATGCTGCTGGTCATCGCGAACCCGCGATCGTGCGTTTCGGCAGGCATCAGCAGGGCAAAGGCGTTATCGCTGTCGACGGCGTTCTGGTACAGGCTCCCCGCCTCGTTGCAGGTAATGGACAGGTGGTAGCACTCCGGCACGAACTGGTTTGCCAGCTCAACGGCCGCGACGCTTTCCGGACTGTTGCCGGAGCGGGCAAACGAAACCAGCAGCAGCGGGTGCCCAGGGCTGAAGTAGTCCATCGGGTTCGTGACCAGATCGGTTGTCGGGACGGCGGTGAAGTTTTTCCCGGTGTGGCTTGAAAGCCATGGCGCAATGATATCGCCGATAAAGGCTGATGTGCCCGCGCCGGTCAGGACGATCCGCAGATCGCGCTTGCGCAGCAGCGGCGTCAGGAAACTGTCGATTGAAGCACGCAGGTTATCGATGTTGTTGAGCGAGCGGATCCAGCTGGCAGGCTGCTGGCGGATCTCTTCCTCGGTCCAGGTGCCGGTTGTAGTGGTGGTAGTGGTTTGTGGCATAACTCAGTCCTTAGTCGTGTGAATTCCACATCAGACGCTGGCAATCTTGTCGCTATCTTTCGTTTCGTTTCACTTGTTCACTTAAGCAGTTAAATAAAATCTATAGAAAAGAAATCGAAACTTCAATGGATGAAAAGAAATAAAACGAAAAGTGTGATCGTGAAAATAAAGGAGGAATTTAAGGAAAGGAAAAGAAAGGCCTTACGGTTTCAGGCCGTAAAGCCAAAAAGGAGACACAGTGAAAGGGCTAAAGGGGGAGAGCCTGGCCCTGAATCCAGATCCGCTGGAGATGTAAATCACCGTCCAGCGCAATGATATTGGCGCGTTTGCCCGGGGTTAAGGATCCAAGCTGACCGTCAATGCCCAGCAGCCGGGCAGGGTGCAGCGAGGCCATATGGATCGCCTCTTCGGCGGCTACGCCCGCAAACTTCACCATATTCCTGACCGCGGCATCCAGCGACAGCGTGCTGCCCGCCAGCCCGCCGGAGCCGGTTCGAACCACGCCGTTTTGCATCGTGACCTCTTCACCGCACAGGGTATACCGACCGTCCGGCATACCTGCCGCCTGCATGGCATCGGTAATCAGCACCACGCGATCCTGCGCGCAGCAGCATAAGCGCATCGCCCCCGGATGGACGTGGTGGCCGTCGGCAATCAGCTCCAGCCACGCCCGTTTGTCCGTAAGCCCGGCGCCGACCATGCCGGGCTCTCGGTGGTGCAGCCCCGTCATGCCGTTGTAGCAGTGAACCAGCCCGTCGGCACCCGCATCAAACGCGGCGAGAGTTTGCCGGTACGTGGCGGCGCTGTGGCCCAGCATTACGCGTATGCCGCGCTGTTTAAGATGATGAATCGCCTGCAGCGCGCCGGGCTTTTCCGGTGCGAGCGCCACTACCCGCAGCGTGCCCTGTGAAACGTCTACCAGCCTGTCCAGCTCGGCGATATCCAGCTCCCGGAACAGCTCCGGCGGATGCGCCCCTTTGTTCTGCGGCGTAAAGTACGGTCCTTCCAGATAGCTGCCCAGGATCTGCGCGCCGGGGCCGCCGGACTGAGCGCGCCGGGCGATACGCATCAGCGCGGCGTGGATGGCCTCCAGCGGCGCGGTGACGGTGGTGGGCAGAAATGCGCCCACCCCTTCGCGCGCTTTATGCATCGCCAGAGTGTCCAGCACGTCGGGCGCATCATCCATGACGTCCACGCCCGCGCCGCCGTGGACGTGCGTATCGATATACGCCGGGCAAAGCAGCTCCGCATCGCGCGCCGTAACCCCCGCCGGGATGGGTTCAATCGCTGCAACCGCGCCGCTTTCAATGCGCAGCTGGTGGTCGTCCAGCCAGCCCTGTTCGGTAAGGATCCGCCGCGCGCGCAGCAGCTGGCTCATATCCCTTCCTCGGCAGGGGCTTCCTCGCGACAGCGCCCCAGCTCGTCCACCAGGCTCGTCAGGCCGCGGTGTCCGCACTCCAGCGCCTGCAGGCGAAACGCCTCGCTGCTTAATCCGTCGCGCTCCAGCACCATCTCCAGCAGCAGCTGCAGGTTGGTGCCGGTTATCACTTCGCTGCCCGATCTTTGCATCGCGAGCGTTGACGCCACGCGGAACGGCGTGCCGCCGAGCAGGTCGGTGAGAAACACAACATCGTGCTCTGCGTCGAGTTCGCTCACCGCCTGCTCAAGCTGAGCGGTCAGCCGCGCGGTGGTGGAGGTTTCCGGAAAATCGATGGCGATAAACTGCGGCTGCTCGCCGAGGATCTGCTTCATCGCCTGCTCAAGCCCGCTGGCAAAACCGCCGTGACCCGTCAAAATAATGCCTAACATCGCAACCTCTTTGCTTTTACAGGAAGTGACAGAATTTACCGACAACGCCCAGCAGCACGGTGATACCGATCAGCCGCAGCGGGCTCCAGCCGCGGCGCACCAGCCAGAACATGGTCAGGGTATAGACCAGTGGCAGAAATGCAGGCATCAGCTTGTCGATAACGTCGGCCTGCAGCTTGACGACCGCATCCCCGGCTTTGATCTCGAGCGTGGTATTGAGGCGGACGTAGGTTGCCACCAGCGCGCCGATCACCGTCATCCCCACGATAGACGCCGCGTGGCCGACCTTTTTGGTGTTGGCTTTAATCAGCGGAATGGCCGCGACGCCCATCCGGTAAGCGTAGTGCGCCAGGCCAAAGCGCAGGCCGAGGTGTACCACGTTAAATAAGACGATAAAGACCACTGCGCCCAGAATCGAACCCTGCAGCGCCAGGCTGGCGCCAATACCGCCGCAGATGGGCAGCAGGGTTAGCCAGAACATGGCGTCGCCAATGCCGCCGAGCGGTGCGCCGACGGCAATTTTGGTGCTCTGGATGCTGTTCACATCCTGCTTGGATCGCTCCATCGCCAGAATGATGCCGATAACAAAGGTCACCAGGAACGGGTGGGTGTTAAAGAAGCCCATATGGCCTTTCATCGCCCGCGCCAGGTCGCGCTTGTTGGTGTGGATCTTTTTCAACGCGGGCAGCAGCCCGTACAGCCAGCCGGAGGCCTGCATACGCTCGTAGTTAAACGAGGCCTGCAGCAGCATGGAACGCCAGGCCACGCGGTTAATATCCTTTTTCGTCAGTTCGGCACCGATGCTCTGGTCTTCGTAGACGTTTTCATTCACGCCGGTCAGCAGCGTCTCTTCGCTTTCAGACACGCCCGGCAGGGTGGTGTGGTTAGATGCCATCTTCGAATTCCTCTTTCTGGGCTGCGGGAGCCGTCGGTTCAGGTGATTTACGCATCAGGTCAATCAGCGCCATCGCCAGCGCGGCCGCCGCAATCGCCAGCACCGGAAGCTTGAGCCAGGCGGCGGCGACAAAACCGATAATGAAGTAAGGGATGTAGACGTTTTTCATCATGATCTTCAGCAGCACGGCGAAGCCGATGGCAGGCATGATGCCGCCTGCGACGCCGAGGCCGTCAATCAACCGTGCCGGCAGAACGTCAATGGCGGTTTTCGCATGTTCCGCACCAAAGTAGATCGGCAGGAACGCGCACAGAAAATAGAAGATGCCGAGCGCCAGCAGCGCAAGATAGTTCACCCGTTCAATACCGTGAGTATCTGCATTGGCCGCCATGCGATCGCAGCGTGACATCACGCCGGACATCACCGAGAAGAGGAACGTGATTCCCATCTGTACCGCGACGGCAAACGGGACGGCGACGCCAACGGCAACTTCTGGCTTCACCCCAGTGCTGATGGCAAATGCGGTACCCACAATGGTGCCGATAATGACGTTAGGCGGCTGGGCACCGGCCAGCGGGGCCAGCCCCATCCAGACCAGCTCTAACGTACCGCCGGTCAAAATGCCGGTGTGCAGATCGCCCAGAATCAGGCCGACCAGCGGCCCGAGCACCACCGGGCGGTGCATGTGCGTTAACCCGTTAAACATATCCAGACCGGCGATAAAGGCGAGTATGCCCAACCCCAACGCCTGCAACAGACTGATTTCCATTGTGAATCCCTCAGAGCAGTTTAAAGAGATCCAAAGCAGTTTCTGTTGGAACGCCCTGAACGAAGCATTCCACACCGGCCGTTTTCAGGCCGTTGAACGCGGCGATATCGTTCGCGTCGACAGAGACCGTTTTGGCAATTTGTTGTTTGCCACTGGCGTAGTGCATATTTCCGATGTTGATACGGGTGATGGGCACGCCGCCCTCGACCAGCTTCAGAAAATCGGCGGGTGATTTGCAGACCAGCAGGATTTTCTGGCGGTCAGCGGCGCGGTGAATGTTGTCGATCACCTTTTGCAGCGACCAGAAGCGCACGGCGATCCCTTCCGCGAGCACCATTTCCATCAGGTTCTGTTGAACCGGATCCTCAGCGACCTCATCGTTAGCGACCAGCACCAGGTTTGCGCCGGCAAACCCCACCCACTGCACGCCCACCTGACCGTGGATCAGGCGTTCGTCGATGCGGCATAAGACAATGTTTGGCATAGCGTTTTCCTCTTTTTTAATTATGCGTTTTGAGTCGTTACGCCTTCGCAGGCGGCGTGGTACTGCTGGAGTATGTCCTGAATGCGGTCGATGATGAGTTCCCGTGGCGTTGACTTGAGAGCACCCTCGCGAACTTTACTGTACTGCAGCGGCAGGTACTGGCTGATCAGCGGCAGAGGAACAGGCTCGTCTGCCAGGTTGCGCACCAGCCGTTCGAAGGCGTGGTCAATCTGGCTGTCCGGCCAGTAATAGCGCACGCGGTCAGAGTAGCTGTAGCCGCGCGCCAGGCGACGCGCGTTGCCGTCACCGTGGTAATGGCTTTGCCAGTATTCCGGGCGGTCGAGCATGACGTTTTCCAGCACGTGACGCAGGCCTGAAACGGCTTTCGCTGGCAGCAGCTCCTCTTCTATGGCGGCCAGCGAGAACAGCGCTTCGCGCAGGGCGAAGGTCAGGGCGGGGCCAACTTTCAGAATCGCAAAGTGATCGTTAACCAGCTGGCGCAGCGCCTGCGGCGTCTGGTAGTCAGTGGAATGCGCTTCAAACACCAGCGTGTCGTAGGCTTCAACCATTTTGCTCAGGGCAACGGCTTTCTGCGGCTGATAGTCGCAGACGTGCGCGTGGTCGAACTCCACGCCAGGCTGGACCACCAGGCCAATAATGCGCGGCCAGATGTCGCGTAAGCCTTCCTTTTCGAACGCGTGGCGGTGCGCTTCAAGCGTGGCGCGGGCCGCGTCCGGCGTGGTGACGGCAAGTTCGGTGAGCGTCTCGTGCGCGCCACCGGGAACCGGCACTTCCGTACCGATAACGTAGACCAGATCGGATTCACCAAACTGCTCGCGACAGGTCGCTTCGGCGATCTTCGCCAGGCGTGCGGCGCGTGCGGCAACGATCGCATCGGTCAGGGGAACGGGGTCGTCTTCGCAGGACATGCTGCAGTCGAGGTGGATCTTTTTGAATCCGGCAGAGACATAGCTTTTGATCAGATCGTCGGCATTTGCCATCGCCTGTTGCGCCGGCAGGTTTTGCCAGCGGTTAGGGCCAAGGTGATCGCCGCCGAGGATCAGCTGTGACGTCGGGAAGTCGAGCGACTCGGCCAGCTGGCAGACAAACCCGTGAAAATCCGCAGGCGTCATGCCGGTATAGCCGCCAAACTGATCCACCTGGTTGGAGGTGGCCTCGATCAGCAGCGGCGACTGATGCGAATGCGCGTAACGAAGGGCTGCTTCCAGTACCAGTGGATGCGCGGAGCAGACGGCGTAAATCCCGTTTGAATCCCCCCGTTTATGGTGTTCCACCATTTCTGTCAGATGTTTCACTTTCCTCTCCATTTCGGATGGTAATGATATTTATCTTTCGTTTTGTTTCATTTAATCCTGCATCATGGTGATATAAAAATAAAACGAAAGATAATGGTTTTCCGATCCGTTTCACAAAAGAAACATAATGAAAGGTTTCAGCTAAGTGTTGGCTTGCGTCTGGACGTAAGGCGGGACTTGCATTCCCGAAAAAGAAAGGCCTTAATAGACAAAACGAAATGAAACGAAAGACTATTTATTAAGGAGCTCGTATGAGCAGCACCGATTCATCCGCGGAAAAGCGCATCACCGGCACCAGTGAAAGGCGAGAGCAGATCATTCAGCGGTTGCGGGCGCAGGGAAGCGTGCAGGTTAACGATCTGTCTCATCTGTATGGCGTATCGACGGTGACGATCCGCAACGACCTGGCGTTCCTGGAGAAGCAGGGCATCGCCGTTCGCGCTTACGGTGGGGCATTGATTTGCGAAGGCAACATGCCGGGCGCTGAGCCTTCCGTGGAGGATAAAAGCTCGCTGAACACGGCGGTGAAGCGCAGTATCGCGCAGGCCGCTGCCGCGCTGGTCAAACCCGGGCACCGTATTATTCTGGACTCCGGCACCACGACGTATGAAATCGCCCGCATGCTGCGCCAGCACACGGACGTGATTGCGATGACCAACGGGATGAACGTGGCGAATGCGTTGCTGGAAGCGGAAGGGGTGGAATTGCTGATGACCGGCGGGCATCTGCGCCGTCAGTCGCAATCTTTCTACGGTGACCAGGCAGAACAGTCGCTACAGAATTACCATTTTGACCTGCTGTTCCTCGGCGTTGACGCCATCGATCTCGACCGCGGCGTGAGTACGCATAACGAAGACGAAGCCCGCCTGAACCGCAAAATGTGCGAGGTGGCGGAGCGTATTATCGTTGTCACTGACTCCAGCAAGTTTAACCGCTCAAGCCTGCATAAAATCATTGATACGCAAAGGATTGATATGATTATTGTCGATGAAGGCATTCCAACGGAGAGCCTTGAAGGGCTGCGAAAAAGCGGGATTGAGGTGGTGCTGGTTTAAGGGGGCTTTCCCCTCACCCTAACCCTCTCCCCATAGGGGAGAGGGGACTGCTCGGTGCGGTTGGGAATATGAATCACGTCACCGGTGCCGGGTTGAACACCGCCAGCTGATTATGTAATCCCCATTGATCCGAGAAGGTTTTCTTCCGCCCGCTGGCGACATCCAGAATGAAGTGGAACAGTTTCCAGCCCACGTCCTCAATGCTCTCTTCCCCGGTGGCGATGGTGCCCGCGTTGATGTCCATTAAGTCATACCAGCGGTTTGCCAGCTCGGTGCGGGTCGCCATCTTGATCACCGGCACCGTCATCAGGCCGTACGGCGTGCCGCGCCCGGTGGTAAAGACCTGCACCGTAATGCCGGATGCGACCTGCTGCGTGCCGCAGACGAAATCGCTAGCCGGCGTTGCCGCGTAGATCAGGCCGCGTTTCGTCGGGCGCTGGCCCGGAGATAGCACTTCCACAATCGCGCTCTGGCCGGATTTGGCAATCGACCCGAGGGCTTTTTCCACTACGTTGGCCAGACCGCCTTTTTTGTTCCCCGGTGAGGGATTGGCGCTGCGGTCGGTTTTGCCCATATCGAGATAGCTATCGTACCAGGCCATTTCCTCGAGCAGGCGCTTGCCGACCTCTTCATTAACGGCGCGTGGCGTGAGCAGATGGATGGCGTCACGCACTTCGGTCACCTCGGAGAACATCACCGTGGCGCCGCAGCGAACAAGCAGATCGGACGCATAGCCCACCGCCGGGTTGGCCGTCACGCCGGAGAAGGCATCGCTGCCGCCGCACTGTGTTCCCACTACCAAATCAGACGCCGGGCAGGTTTCGCGCTGGCGCTTGTTGAGCTTGTCCAGATGGCGTTCAGCCACCTGCAGGATATCGTCGACCATTGAGCGGAAACCCACGTGGTGCTCGTCCTGCAGACGCACGATGCTGGCCTCGTCTGCCGGAATGGCTTTCACATCTTCGGTGCCCTGCAGCAGGCGCTCTGGCTGCAATTTTTCACACCCCAGACCGATTACCATCACCTCGCCGCCAAAGTTCGGGTTCAGGGCGATATTGTGGATGGTACGGATAGGCACCACGGCAGCAGGGGCGTTAATCGCCACGCCGCAGCCGTAGAGATGGTTCAGGCCAACTACGCCGTCGACGTTCGGGTATTTTGGCAGCAGATCGCGTTCGATGATTTTCACCACGTAATCCACTACGCCCGCCACGCAGTGCACGCTGGTGGTAATACCGAGCAGATTCTTGGTGCCGACGCTGCCGTCCGCGTTGCGGTAGCCTTCGAAGGTATAGCCCTCCAGCGGAGGAAGCGGTTCCGGCACGCGGGTCGCCAGCGGAAGCGTGTTCAGCGGCGGCGCTTCCGGCAGCGCTACCAGCGACTCCTCAACCCAGCTACCCTGTGGTATAGAACGAACGGCATAACCGATGACCTCACCGTAACGTACGATTTCGCTGTTAGCAGGGATATCCACCAGGGCGACTTTATGTCCCTGCGGAATATGCTCAATCAGTTCCAGCCCGTCCGGGAAGCGGGTGCCCGCTTTTAAGCCGTTGTCGTTGACAATAATCGCCACATTATCGGTGTCGTGGACTTTTATATAAAACGCCGTCGGCGATGCCTGTCGAATTTCAATGTCGGCCATTGTTCAGTATTCTCCAGCAAAGTGTCTGATAATAAATTCAGCCAATTTTCAAATGGTAGAAATAAATACGCGGCTTTCAGAATTAAAGCATGTCAGCATAGTGAAGATGAAAATGTGATCGCGATCGCTCCCGAACCGGTAATCCCTGATTCTGTGCATTAGCGCCCAGCGCCTTGTGCATATGCAAAAAATTTTATCAAAATTTACCGCAATGCTTGAGCATTACAACAATGTGCGGTCGTGGATTGCGTCTTATACTGAATGACGATTTTATAACGCCAGAATACGTCAGAATAATAAATATAATGCTGGCGCGGTGTCTGAATAAATAAAATGATGCTGAAAAAGGCTGCGGAATTAAAAAGGTAATTACGATGAATAACGCTATCTTCCCGAATAAATTTAAAGCGGCCCTCGCGGCGCACCAGATTCAGATTGGCTGCTGGTCCGCGCTGGCAAACCCTATCAGCACCGAAGTGCTGGGTCTGGCCGGTTTCGACTGGCTGGTGCTGGACGGCGAACATGCGCCGAACGATATCAGCACCTTTATTCCGCAGCTGATGGCGCTGAAAGGCAGCCCCAGCGCCCCGGTAGTGCGCGTGCCCACCAACGAGCCGGTGATTATCAAGCGCCTGCTGGATATCGGTTTCTACAACTTCCTGATCCCGTTTGTGGAGACGGAAGAACAAGCGGCACTGGCCGTAGCCTCAACGCGCTATCCGCCAGAAGGGATCCGCGGCGTTTCGGTTTCGCATCGCGCCAATATGTTTGGCACCGTGCCGGACTACTTCGCGCAGTCCAATAGCAACATCACCATTCTGGTTCAGATTGAGAGCCAACAGGGCGTTGATAACGTCGACGCGATTGCAGCCACAAACGGCGTGGACGGTATCTTCGTCGGCCCGAGCGATCTGGCGGCCGCGTTCGGACACCTGGGGAATGCCGGTCATCCGGACGTGCAGCGCGCGATCCAGCACATCTTTGCCCGCGCCAAAGCGCACGGCAAACCCTGCGGCATTCTGGCGCCGGTTGAAGCTGACGCCCGGCGCTATCTGGAGTGGGGAGCCACGTTTGTTGCCGTCGGTAGCGACCTCGGCGTATTCCGCTCAGCCACGCAGAAATTAGCGGACGCTTTTAAAAAATAACCATCATTGAGGAAACAGATTATGACGCTGAAAGTGGGTTTTATTGGCCTGGGCATCATGGGTAAACCAATGAGTAAGAACCTCATCAAAGCGGGTTACTCACTGGTGGTGTCCGATCACAATCCGCAGGCCGTGGCAGAGGTGATAGCGGCTGGCGCTGAAGCTGCCACAACCGCGAAAGCCATTGCCGAGCAGTGCGACGTTATCATCACCATGCTGCCAAACTCCCCGCATGTTAAAGAGGTCGCGCTGGGTGAGAACGGCATTATCGACGGTGCGAAGCCGGGCCTGGTGCTGATTGATATGAGCTCTATTGCGCCGCTCGCAAGCCGTGAAATCAGCGAGGCGTTAAAAGCGCAGGGCGTCGATATGCTGGATGCGCCGGTCAGCGGCGGAGAGCCGAAAGCGATCGACGGCACGCTGTCGGTGATGGTCGGCGGCGATAAAGCCGTTTTCGACAGATACTACGACCTGATGAAAGCCATGGCGGGCTCCGTGGTGCATACCGGGGACATCGGGGCGGGTAACGTGACCAAGCTGGCAAACCAGGTGATTGTGGCGCTGAACATTGCCGCCATGTCCGAAGCGCTGACGCTGGCAACCAAAGCGGGCGTTAGCCCGGACCTGGTCTATCAGGCCATTCGCGGTGGTCTGGCGGGCAGTACCGTGCTGGATGCCAAAGCGCCGATGGTCATGGATCGTAATTTCAAACCCGGTTTCCGCATCGACCTGCATATCAAAGATCTGGCGAACGCGCTGGATACGTCTCACGGCGTAGGCGCACAGCTGCCACTGACCGCGGCGGTCATGGAGATGATGCAGGCGCTGCGTGCCGATGGCCTGGGCACGGCCGACCACAGCGCGATTGCATGCTACTACGAAAAGCTGGCGAAGGTGGAAGTGGCGCGTTAATCACGCCTTGCCTTCACCTTAGGGTGACAGCGGCGCGCAAACCCTCTATACTGCGCGCCGAAGCTGACCAGACAGTCGCCGCTTCGTCGTCGTCCCTTTCGGGGGAGACGGGCGGAGGGGAGGAAAGTCCGGGCTCCATAGGGCAGGGTGCCAGGTAACGCCTGGGGGGGAAACCCACGACCAGTGCAACAGAGAGCAAACCGCCGATGGCCCGCGTAAGCGGGATCAGGTAAGGGTGAAAGGGTGCGGTAAGAGCGCACCGCGCGGCTGGTAACAGTCCGTGGCACGGTAAACTCCACCCGGAGCAAGGCCAAATAGGGGTTCACATGGTACGGCCCGTACTGAACCCGGGTAGGCTGCTTGAGCCAGTGAGCGATTGCTGGCCTAGATGAATGACTGTCCACGACAGAACCCGGCTTATCGGTCAGCTTCAACTTCTTTAAAAACCCCGCTTCGGCGGGGTTTTTGCTTTCCGGGTGTAGCAGGCCGGGTAAGCGCAGCGCCACGTGGCAACGGGACAAACGACATCAATTCTCATATTTGCGACATTAAGCACATTTCACTGTTTTTATCCCTTCAGTGTCGTTTCTGTATCTGTAGATGATCTTCATCACAAAATTTCACGCTAAAAAAACACGATTTTTAGTATTGATAATTTGTTATGTTTGTTACCTTAATGATCCCGAAACTTTTCGCGTTTGATATGCATATATTGAAATCAAATACATTTCTCCCGTGAATATGTGACGCATTCCACTCTTTTTCGCAAACCTGACAATTCGCATCGAAAAAATTTAATAAACTGAAAGAATGTTTTAAACAAATAGCGGTTATTTATTGGTCTTTAATTGCCTGAAAGATCGTCTTTATTGATTTTTTTAAAGCCGGAAAATTTATCAAGGTTATCGCCATAAAATAAATTTATTACTACTGATTTTGTTGATCGATATCAGCGTAATGGTGTGGCTTTATTTATATATGTCATTGATAATAAATGTATTTTCAGATTGTTGTTGTTCCGGTAAAGCGTGCTAAAAAGCAAATTGTGAGTGACAGCACATACCCTCTGAAACACTATTAGGTAGAATTCGCTCCGTCATAGGGAAATAAGCGCAGAATATTATGAACACTATTATTCTACCGAAAACACAGCACCTCGTGGTATTTCAGGAAGTCATTAAAAGTGGCTCCATAGGTTCTGCAGCAAGACAGCTGGGCCTGACGCAACCCGCCGTCAGTAAAATCATCAGCGATATTGAGTCCTACTTCGGCGTGGAAGTGATGGTGCGTAAAAACACCGGCGTAAAACTCACTGCCGCAGGCCAGGTTCTGCTCTCGTACTCAGAGTCGATCACCCGCGAAATGAAAAACATGGTGAGTGAGATTAACAGCCTGAGTTTCAGTACCGTTATGGACGTTTCCTTTGGCTACCCGTCGCTGATCGGCTTTACCTTCCTGTCAGAGATGATCAAAAAATTTAAGGAAGTGTTCCCAAAAGCACGCGTCTCGATGTATGAAGCCCAGCTCTCCTCTTTCCTTCCGGCCATTCGCGACGGTCGTCTGGATTTCGCTATCGGCACCCTGAGTGATGAAATGCTGCTGCAGGATCTGCACGTCGAACCGCTGTTTGAGTCCGAGTTTGTGCTGGTCGCCAGCAAAACGCGAACGTGCACCGGCCCGACGACACTGGCATCGCTCACGCACGAGCAGTGGGTGATGCCGCAAACCGATATGGGCTACTACAAAGAACTTCTGACCACTCTGCAATACAACCACATCAGCATCGAAAACATCGTCCAGACCGATTCCGTCGTCACCATTTATAACCTTGTGCTGAATGCCGATTATCTGACGGTTATTCCCCGCGACATGATTGCGCCGTTCGGTTCTGACCAGTTTATTGTGTTGCCCGTGGAAGATGAATTACCCGTGGCGCGTTATGCCGCCGTGTGGTCAAAAAATTACAGGATTAAAAAATCGGCGTCAGTATTAGTTGAGCTGGCAAAACAGTATTCGTCGATGAATATCGAAAGACGACGATGAATAATGAGTATTCATTTTAAAAACACCCAGAGCTTATCTCTGTAACGCTCTGATACCCTGACTTTGCCTGAAAAGAATGAATTATTATAACGAGGATATTATGCACATTACCTACGATCTCCCGGTAACGATTGAAGATATTCAGGACGCCAGAAAACGACTGGCAGGAAAAGTATATAAAACCGGCATGCCGCGCTCGAATTATCTCAGCGAACGCTGTAAGGGCGAAATATTCCTGAAGTTTGAGAACATGCAGCGTACCGGCTCGTTTAAGATCCGCGGCGCGTTTAACAAATTAAGCTCGCTGACCGATGCCGAGAAACGCAAAGGCGTTGTCGCCTGCTCCGCGGGAAACCACGCGCAGGGTGTGTCCCTCTCCTGCGCCATGCTTGGCATCGACGGCAAAGTGGTGATGCCGATGGGCGCGCCGAAGTCTAAAGTGGCCGCGACGCGCGACTACTCGGCGGAAGTTGTGCTGCACGGCGAGAACTTCAACGACACCATCGCCAAAGTCAGCGAAATCGTCGAGATGGAAGGGCGTATTTTTATTCCGCCGTACGATGACGCCAAAGTGATTGCCGGGCAGGGCACCATCGGTCTGGAAATTCTCGAAGATTTGTACGATGTGGATAACGTCATTGTGCCTATCGGCGGCGGCGGATTAATTGCCGGGATTGCGACGGCAATTAAATCCATCAACCCCACCATTAATATCATCGGCGTGCAGTCAGAAAATGTTCACGGCATGGCGGCATCGTACCAGGCCGGGGAAATAATGAGCCATCGCGTTACCGGCACGCTGGCCGACGGCTGTGATGTTTCTCGTCCCGGTAATTTACCGTTCGAAATTGTTCGCGAGCTGGTTGATGACATTGTGCTGGTCAGCGAAGACAACATTCGCGACAGCATGATTGCCCTTATTCAGCGAAATAAAGTGGTGACGGAAGGTGCCGGCGCGCTGGCCTGTGCCGCGTTATTAAGCGGCAAGCTCGATCGCTATATTCAGGGCCGTAAAACCGTCTGCATTATTTCCGGCGGCAATATCGACCTCTCCCGCGTTTCCCAAATTACCGGCTTCGTTGACGCATAAAGGTGACCTATGAGCAACACAGAAAGCATTATCGTTGGTCAGACAAAAACGTCCTCCTGGCGTAAGTCTGATACCACCTGGACACTTGGCCTGTTTGGTACCGCCATTGGCGCAGGCGTGCTGTTCTTCCCCATTCGCGCAGGCTTTGGTGGATTGATCCCTATCCTGCTGATGCTGGTTCTCGCGTTTCCGATTGCGTTTTACTGCCACCGCGCGCTGGCGCGTTTGTGCCTCTCCGGCAGCAACGTCTCCGGCAACATCACCGAAACGGTGGAAGAGCACTTTGGTAAGACCGGTGGGGTGGTCATCACGTTCCTCTACTTCTTCGCCATTTGCCCGCTGCTGTGGATTTATGGCGTCACCATTACCAACACCTTTATGACCTTCTGGGAAAACCAGCTCCAGCTGCCCGCGCTGAATCGCGGCGTCGTGGCGCTGTTCCTGCTGCTGCTGATGGCCTTTGTTATCTGGTTTGGTAAAGACCTGATGGTGAAGGTCATGAGCTTCCTGGTGTTTCCGTTTATCGCCAGCCTGGTGCTGATTTCCCTGTCGCTGATCCCTTACTGGAACTCGGCGGTGATCGACCAGGTCAACCTGAGCGATATCGCCTTTACCGGTCATGACGGCATTCTGGTCACCGTGTGGCTGGGTATCTCCATCATGGTCTTCTCCTTTAACTTCTCGCCTATCGTCTCCTCGTTTGTGGTCTCCAAGCGCGAAGAGTATGAGCCGGAGTTCGGGAAAGAGTTTACCGA
Source organism: Enterobacter sp. 61D5 (assembly GCF_034107965.1). Classification (NCBI taxonomy): domain Bacteria; kingdom Pseudomonadati; phylum Pseudomonadota; class Gammaproteobacteria; order Enterobacterales; family Enterobacteriaceae; genus Enterobacter; species Enterobacter sp. 61D5. The sequence continues at coordinate 60,506 of NZ_JAWNFK010000011.1, read as the reverse complement.
GCAGAAATGTTCCAAAATCATCGGTCGCGCCAGCCTGCTGATGGTGGCCGTGGTAATGTTCTTCGCCTTTAGCTGCCTGTTTACGCTCTCTCCGCAGAACATGGCGGACGCCAAGGCGCAGAACATTCCGGTGCTCTCCTACCTGGCGAACCACTTTGCATCAATGTCTGGCACCAAATCGACGTTCGCAACGGTACTGGAATACGGTGCCTCCATCATCGCGCTGGTCGCTATCTTCAAATCCTTCTTCGGCCACTACCTGGGCACGCTTGAAGGGCTGAACGGTCTGATCCTTAAGTTCGGCTACAAGGGCGATAAGAAGAAAGTCTCTGTCGGCAAACTGAACACCATCAGCATGGTGTTCATCATGGGCTCCACCTGGGTAGTGGCCTACGCCAACCCGAACATTCTGGACCTTATTGAAGCCATGGGCGCACCAATCATCGCCTCTCTGCTGTGCCTGCTGCCGATGTATGCCATCCGCAAAGCGCCTGCGCTGGCGAAATACAAAGGGCGTACCGAGAACATCTTCGTTACCGCGGTCGGCCTGCTGACCATTCTGAATATCGTTTACAAACTGTTCTAACCCATTGCTCAGGAAGAGTGGAGTCACATGATGATTGAGTATCCGGTTGTACTGGTAATTAACTGCGGTTCGTCCTCCGTTAAGTTTTCGGTGCTCGACGCCAGAAGCTGCGATGCCCTGATGACGGGCATTGCAGATGGGATCAACACCGAGAAGGCCTTTATTTCCGTGAACGGGGGTGAGCCAGCCGGACTGGCTCATCAGGACTACGAAGGGGCGCTGGCTGCCATCGCCCTGGAGCTGGAGAAGCGTAACCTGATGAGCAGCGTGGCCTTAATTGGCCACCGCATTGCGCACGGCGGCGACCGCTTCAGCGAGTCGACCCTGATTACGGAAGAGGTGATCGCGCAGATCCGCCAGGTCTCCCCGCTGGCGCCGCTGCATAACTACGCCAACCTGAACGGCGTGGAAGCCGCAGAGCGTCTGTTCCCGGGCGTGCAGCAGGTGGCGGTATTTGATACCAGCTTCCACCAGACGCTGCCGCCGCAGGCCTATCTGTACGGTCTGCCGTACCGCTATTTTGAAGAGCTGGGCGTGCGCCGCTACGGCTTCCACGGCACCTCTCACCGCTACGTGGCCGCGCAGGCGCATACGCTTCTCGGGCTGTCCTCCGATGACAGCGGCCTGGTGATTGCCCATCTCGGGAACGGGGCGTCCATCTGCGCGGTGCGCAACGGCGAAAGCGTCGACACATCGATGGGGATGACGCCGCTGGAAGGGCTGGTTATGGGCACGCGCTGCGGCGACGTGGACTTCGGTGCGATGGCGTGGATTGCACACCAGACCGGGCAATCGTTTGAGGACCTGGAGCGCGTGGTTAATAAAGAGTCCGGGTTGCTGGGGATCTCCGGCATCTCGTCCGATTTACGCACGCTGGAGAAAGCCTGGCACGAAGGCAACGAGCGGGCGCAGCTGGCTATCCATACCTTCGTTCACCGCATTGCGCGACATATCGCCGGGCACGCGGCGTCGCTGCACCGCCTGGATGGGGTGGTCTTTACCGGCGGCATTGGCGAAAACTCGAAGCTTGTCCGCGCGCTGGTGGCGGAACATCTGAAAGTCTTCGGCATCATCCTCGACGACGCCAAAAATGCCCTGCCGGGCAGCGCGGGCGAGCGCGTGATCTCCACCGGGTCGTCCCGCGTGGCCTGCGCGGTGGTCCCTACCAACGAAGAAAAAATGATCGCGCTGGACGCCCTCCGTCTTGGGAAGGTTACCCCGGCTGCGGCTTACGCCTGATAAAGCGAGAAACACATGAAAGTAACAATCGATACGGGCGTCGCGCCCTACAGCGACGCGTGGGCCGGGTTTCGCGGTGAAGAATGGAAAAACACCGTCAACGTCCGCGATTTTATTCAGCATAACTACACCCCTTATGAAGGCGATGAAGCTTTCCTCGCGCAGGCGACGCCAGCAACGACGGCGCTGTGGCAGAAGGTAATGGTCGGCATTCGCCAGGAGAATGCCACCCACGCTCCGGTGGATTTTGACACCAACATTGCCACCACCATTACCGCCCACGGGCCGGGCTATATCGACCAGGATCTGGAGACGATCGTCGGCCTGCAAACCGATAAGCCGCTCAAGCGCGCGCTGCATCCGTACGGCGGGATCAACATGATCCGCAGCTCGTTCGAAGCCTATGGCCGGGAGATGGATCCGCAGTTCGAATACCTTTTTACCGATCTGCGCAAAACCCACAACCAGGGCGTGTTTGACGTCTACTCCCCGGAGATGATGCGCTGTCGTAAATCCGGCGTGCTGACTGGCTTGCCGGACGGCTACGGGCGCGGACGCATCATCGGTGACTATCGCCGCGTGGCGCTGTACGGGATCGCTTATCTGGTGCGCGAGCGTGAACTTCAGTTTGCGGATCTGCAGGGCAGGCTGGAGCGCGGAGAAGAACTGGAGGCGACGATCCGCCTGCGTGAAGAGCTTGCGGAGCACAGGCGTGCGCTGCTGCAGATCCAGCAGATGGCGGCGAACTATGGGTTTGATATCGCACGCCCGGCGATGAACGCCCAGGAAGCGGTGCAGTGGGTCTATTTTGCCTACCTTGCCGCGGTGAAATCCCAGAACGGCGGGGCGATGTCGCTGGGGCGCACGGCCTCGTTCCTCGATATCTACATTGAACGCGACATGCGGGCAGGACGCTTGAATGAAGTCCAGGTGCAGGAGCTGATCGACCACTTCATCATGAAGATCCGCATGGTGCGCTTCCTGCGCACGCCGGAGTTCGACACGCTCTTCTCCGGCGATCCTATCTGGGCGACGGAAGTGATCGGCGGCATGGGGCTGGACGGGCGCACGCTGGTGACCAAAAACAGCTTCCGCTATCTACATACCCTACACACCATGGGGCCTGCGCCGGAGCCGAACCTGACGATCCTCTGGTCTGAACAGCTGCCGATCGCGTTCAAGAAATACGCCGCGCAGGTGTCGATCGTCACCTCTTCTCTGCAGTACGAGAACGACGATCTGATGCGTGCGGACTTCAACAGCGACGACTACGCCATTGCCTGCTGCGTCAGCCCGATGGTGATCGGCAAGCAGATGCAGTTCTTTGGCGCGCGTGCCAACCTCGCTAAAACGCTGCTGTACGCGATCAACGGCGGGGTGGATGAGAAGCTGAAGATCCAGGTCGGCCCGAAAACCGAGCCGCTGCTGGACGACGTGCTGGATTACGACACCGTGATGGCGAGCCTCGATCACTTTATGGACTGGCTGGCGGTGCAGTACATCAGCGCCCTGAACCTCATTCACTACATGCATGATAAATACAGCTACGAAGCCTCGCTGATGGCGCTGCACGACCGGGACGTATACCGCACCATGGCCTGCGGCATTGCCGGGCTGTCGGTAGCCGCGGATTCCCTGTCGGCCATTAAATACGCCACGGTGAAGCCGGTGCGTGACCATACCGGTCTGGCAGTCGATTTCGTGATTGAAGGGGACTATCCGCAGTACGGCAACAACGACGATCGCGTGGACAGCATCGCCTGCGACCTGGTGGAGCGCTTTATGAAGAAAATTCAGGCGCTGCCAACCTACCGCAACGCGGTACCGACCCAGTCGATTCTGACCATCACCTCCAACGTGGTTTACGGCCAGAAGACCGGGAACACGCCGGACGGACGCCGCGGCGGCACGCCGTTTGCGCCTGGCGCGAACCCGATGCACGGTCGCGACAGAAAAGGGGCGGTGGCCTCGCTAACGTCGGTTGCCAAACTGCCGTTCACCTATGCGAAAGACGGGATCTCCTACACCTTCTCCATCGTGCCGCAGGCCCTGGGCAAGGACGAGCTGGTGCGCAAAACCAACCTCGTGGGGCTGCTGGACGGGTACTTCCATCACGAAGCGTCCATTGAGGGCGGGCAGCATCTGAACGTCAACGTTATGAACCGGGAAATGCTGCTTGATGCCATTGCGCATCCGGAGAATTACCCGAACCTGACGATCCGCGTTTCAGGCTATGCGGTGCGGTTTAATGCGCTGACGCGGGAGCAGCAGCAGGACGTGATTTCGCGAACGTTTACCCAATCCATCTAAACGCGAGTGCTCATGCCCCCTCAACGCAGGGGGCATTTTTTTGCCCGCTAAACATACAAAATTGTTTGTATAATTACTCACACATATTCATCCGCTCTTGAAAAACAATACGCCTGCTTTTCCCTATAACAGCATGTAAGGACAGTAAGATGATGAAAATGACCCGTATTGCGCTGGTCGCCGCCTCGCTGGCAGTGTGCAGTTTTACGGCACAGGCCGCGAACGTTGAGGCTGCCCCGTCTCCATCGCAGGATCCGCTGGTACAGCACCTGAAGCTCAGCAATGAGCAGGTTAAGAAAATTGCAGATCTGCATAAGCAGCTGGAACAAAATGTCAGCAAGATCCCGATGACAGGGGTGAAGGACGGCGCGCTGATCGACATGTTCCAGGCGGGTAAATGGGACGAAAGCACGGTGAAAAGCCAGCTTGTCGCCTTTAGCAAAATTGAAGAGCAGGCCCGCTATTACCGCGTGAAATATTACTTCGATGTCAGCCAGGTGTTGACGCCGGAACAGCGTAAGCAGATTAGAACCGATATGGCTAACGCGCTGGCAGAGTGATTCCGTACGTCGCGTAAGGCGCCGGATGATTCTGCCGTGGCTCGATCGGTTCCCTCTCCCATTGGGAGAGGGTTAGGGTGAGGGTATTCTCTAAACCGGCAAATCAATCAGCAGCGCGCGCAGCGGCGTATCCGCCACCAGGGTGATGTTCGCTTCATCACGAATAAACGCCCCGTCGCCGCAGGTGAGCGCTTCTTTCTCTTCCGTGTGCGTCACCGCATGTACCGTACCGTGAATAGACTGTAAATAGGCGCGCGGACCATGAAGCTGGAAGCTCGCCTGTTCACCTTTCTTCAGTTCGATATGGTGCAGCCACACCTGCTGGCGCAGCTGCAGGCTACCTTTACTGCCGTCCGGCGATGCAATCAGCTGCTGCTTATCGCCCGTTAAATCTAACTTCTGTACCAGCGGATTTTCACGCTCGGGGCAGGCGTCCAGCCACAGCTGCATACGGGTCAGCGTTTTATCTTTGCTGAGGTTATGTTCGCTGTAGCTGATGCCCGGCTGCGTGGAAATTAACAACGCTTCGCCAGCCTTTGCCTGGACATGATTGCCCTCGCTATCGCGGTATTCTGCCTCGCCTTCCAGGATCAGGTTCAGGATATCGACTTTCGGGTACGTACGCGGCTGGAAGGAAGCGCCCGGGGCGAGCACTTCCTGATTCAACACGCGCAGTGAAGCGTAACCGAGGAGTTTAGGGTCAAAGTAGTGTCCAAAGGAAAAGGTGTAGCGGGCCTGCAGCCAACCGAAATCGGCTTGTCCGCACTGTTTAGCTGTTCTTGTCGTAATCATAAACTTGACCTCTCTTTACACTAAAACAATGGTAAAGGTATGGACGCTGCATTGTTAGCCAGATATTCTGCCCGGTATGTTCAAATTTCCTGAATGAGAACGAGATGGCTAAAGAGAGAGCATTGACGCTTGAGGCGCTTCGCGTCATGGACGCGATTGACCGGCGCGGCAGTTTTGCGGCGGCGGCAGACGAGCTGGGGCGCGTTCCGTCTGCGCTAAGCTACACCATGCAGAAGCTGGAGGAAGAGCTGGACGTGGTGCTATTTGACCGCTCCGGTCATCGAACAAAATTCACCAACGTGGGGCGAATGCTGCTGGAGCGCGGCCGCGTGCTGCTGGAAGCGGCGGACAAGCTCACGACGGACGCCGAAGCGCTGGCGCGCGGCTGGGAAACCCATCTGACGTTAGTTACCGAAGCGCTGGTGCCGACAGAAGCGCTGTTCCCGCTGGTGGACCGCCTGGCGGCGAAGGCCAATACGCAGCTGTCAATCATCACCGAGGTGCTGGCAGGCGCGTGGGAACGTCTGGAAACGGGCAGGGCGGATATTGTGATTGCGCCGGACATGCACTTCCGTTCCTCATCGGAAATCAACTCGCGCAAGCTCTACAGCGTGATGAACGTCTATGTTGCTGCTCCCAATCACCCGATTCACCAGGAGCCGGAGCCGCTATCTGAAGTGACGCGCGTGAAGTATCGCGGCGTGGCGGTCGCGGATACCGCGCGTGAGCGTCCGGTGCTGACGGTGCAGCTGCTGGATAAACAGCCTCGTCTGACGGTCACCTCACTGGAAGACAAACGTCAGGCGCTGCTGGCCGGTCTGGGCGTGGCGACCATGCCGTACCCGTTTGTCGAAAAGGATATTGCTGAAGGGCGGCTGCGCGTAGTCAGCCCGGAATATAGCCACGAGGTGGATATCATTATGGCGTGGCGCCGTGACAGCATGGGCGAAGCCAAATCATGGTGTTTACGCGAAATTCCGAAGCTTTTCACGCAATACAATAAATAAAATCGTAATTGGCAGGCCCGGTAAGCGTAAGCGCCACCGGGCTTTTTTTATGCGCCGATCTTCGGATCCGGACCAAAGCGGTTTTCACCCGGCGTCCCGCTCTGGCAGTTGAAGATCAAAATCACGATCCAGCCAATAATCGGGATCAACAGCAGCAGTAGCCACCACGCTGAACGATCGGTGTCGTGCAGTCGACGGAACAGCACCGCCCACGATGGCAGCAAGACTAACAGGCCGTAAATGGTGGTCAGCACGCCTTCACCGCCAGCCCGCTCCCAGCCAAGAATTTTATCCACAATACCCAGCACCATAATGAGAATGAAGTTCACCAGAACGAACATCCAGTACTCTTTGCGGCGGGCACGGCCACCAAATCCAATGTAGTTACGCAGTACTTTTAAATACCAGTCCATTTTCCTTGCCTCATTAGTCAGTCAATCACTTGTTTTCTAAGCGATCGAGGTAAGGATAGATGGAGATTGTGAATTAAAAAAGGGCATCTGGTGATGCCCTTCGTATTTATCCAAATCGGACGTCGCGCCCGTGAGGTTCATCCAGATCCTGCCACGGCCCAATGGAGATAATGCCCGTCGGGTTGATGGTTTTGTGGCTGCGGAAATAGTGGGTGCGGATATGGTCGAAATCGACCGTGTCGGCAATACCCGGCATCTGGTAGATGTCGCGCAGGAAACCATGCAGGTTCAGGTAATCGCTGATGCGGTGCTTGTCGCACTTAAAGTGGGTGACATAGACCGGATCGAAGCGAACCAGCGTGGTCCACAGGCGAATGTCCGCTTCCGTCAGGCGATCGCCCGTCAGGTAGCGATGCTGGCCCAGGATCTGCTCGAGACGCTCAAGCGATTCAAACACCTTTCCGACCGCTTCGTCATACGCTTCCTGGCTGGTGGCGAAACCGGCCTTGTAGACACCGTTGTTGACGTTGTCGTAAATCCAGCTGTTCAGCTCGTCAATTTTCTCACGCAGCTCAGCCGGATAGTAATCTCCGGCACGGGCGCCGTGCGCGTCAAACGCGGTATTGAACATGCGGATGATTTCCGCAGACTCATTGCTGACAATCGTCTGGTTTTTCTTGTCCCACAGGACCGGCACGGTAACGCGCCCGGTGTAGTGAGGATCGGCGCGCAGATAGAGCTGGTAAAGGAAATCGTGGTGGTAAAGATCGTCGCCGGTCGCCGCGGGGAAATCACTGTCAAACGTCCAGCCGTTTTCCAGCATCAGCGGGTTCACGACCGAAACCGGAATTAAGGATTCGAGACCTTTAAGCTTACGCACAATCAGCGTGCGGTGTGCCCACGGGCAGGCAAGCGAAACATAAAGATGATAACGGTCTTTCTCAGCCGCGAAGCCGCCTTCGCCGCTCGGGCCTGGCGCGCCGTCGGCGGTCAGCCAGCTACGGAAGGCCGAAACTGAGCGCTTGAAGCGACCTCCGGTGGATTTGGTGTCATACCAGACATCCTGCCATACGCCGTCTACGAGTTGTCCCATTTTTTCTCCTCCGTCAGATAGCAAAAGCGAGGAGATGTCTCCTCGCTTTGTGTTCATTCAGTATAGCGTGCTTACCACTTCTTATTCAGAACGCGGTCGATGCTGTATGCGCCCGGGCCAGTGACGGCCAGCAGCAGGAAGCCACCCGCGATGGTCAGGTTTTTCATGAACATCAGAGAGTTCACACCTTCCGCAAAGTTGCTGTGGAAGATGAACGCCGTCAGCACGGTGAAGCCTGCGGTAAACAGCGCGGTGGTACGGGTCAGGAAGCCGAACAGTACCGCCAGGCCGCCGCCGAACTCAAGAAGAATGGTCAGCGGCAGCAGGAACCCCGGAACGCCCATGGCTTCCATATACTGCTGGGTACCCGCATAACCGGTGATTTTTCCCCAACCTGCCACGATGAACAGAATTGGCATCAGAATACGCGCGACCAGTACACCAACATCTTCTAATTTTTTCATTTTACTCTCCAGGAAACCACATGAGCGGCTGAACATTATTTGTCTGCAATTCCGGGTAGATACCGCGGCGTTGCTGTCGATGGAGAGGATAATAAACGGGGAGGGTGGTAATTGTTAGCAAGGAAAACTGTCAATCTTCTTCAAAGATATTGAGTAAGGGGCGTGCGCGCTGGAGCCCTTATCCCAACCCTCTCCCATAGGGAGAGGGCGCAAAAACAAAAAACGGTAACCAGGGTTACCGTTTTGCTTTTATCACCGCAGCTGCTGCTGCCGCAACGTGGCTTTCACCAGACGCCAGGCGCTCCAGGCGCCGAATCCACGACGAGCCCAGCGGATCAGCATATTCGGATGACGAACGGACCAGATAGCCATCACGCTGCTGCCGACCAGCGCCCATGAACGCAGGCTCAGGACGGTATTCCAGCCCCGGTCAAACCGTCGCGTCGCGTCAATCCAGTCCCGACGACTGGCTGACAGATCCAGCCGTTGCTGCTGGATCTGGCTTAACAGGTACGCTTTTCGCTTTTGACGTTCGGCTTTATCGCTCAAGGCTAGTCATCCTCCAGCAGAGCTCGATCGTTCGCCAGCTCCTGACGCGTATGGCGCAGGAAAGTGGACTTACGCGCTTTACGTAGCGTCCAGATACCGCCTATCAACGCGGCGACCAGCAGAACGACGGTGGTGGCAATCATCGCGTTAAGACGATACTGCGGATCGATGGCCCAGATGATTAACACCATCAGGCTCATCAGACCAAACGCGGCGAAGAGCATGGTCAGCCCGAGCATCAGCAGCATCTGGAAGAGGTTCGCTTTCTCCTCTTCCAGCTCGACCACTGCGAGCCGGACGCGCGTTTCGGCAATCCCGACCAGCGTCGTTAAAATACGCTGGCCGATGCCGAGGACGTTGTTAGCAGGCCCTTGTGCGTGACGAGGATCTTCCATATCAACGACGCGTCAGAAGGACACCCAGTACCACACCCACTGCGGCACCAATCCCTACACCCGTCCATGGATTATCACGCACATATTCGTCCGCGCGGGCAGCCGCTTCGCGGGTCTGTTTCGCCAGTGCATCACCGGTTTCACCCAGGCGATAGCGGCTCTCTTTCAGCGCCTGCTCCGCCTTGCTGCGCAGCTTGCTGACCTCTTCTTTTGACTTGTCAGCAGAGGAGTTCAGCACCTCTTCAAGGGTATCGGCCAGGGATTTCAGTTCAGCGCGCAGATGTTCAGACGTCGTATCTTTTGACATGATTCTCTCTCCTGTTGAGATTTCCGTTAACTCAATAATCGCGAGCTTCCAGCGCTTTCAGGTCGTCCTGCGCTTCTTTCAACTTCTTCTCGCGCTTAGCAATTTTTTCCGCATCTCCTTTCTCTTTCGCTTCCTGCAGGTCGCGACGGCGCTCGGCTATCTCGTCCTTCTGTTCAGCGATTTTCTTCTTGTGGTCGGCACGAAGCTTGCTGTCTGAACAGTTCGCTTTCACTTCGCTCAGCGCTTTTTTAAGACCATCAACACGGTGCTGATTGTTATGCTTTTCGGCATAACCGATCTCACGCTGAATATCCTGTTCTTTCTCCTGACAGAGAGAGTTTGCGAAGGATGCTGTGCTTAAAGAAAAAAGGGCCAGAGCCAGAGTCATGCGGAATTTCATTATCGAAACCTTCCATTGTGTTGCGGCGTTCGCCGCTATCCAAAGTTATGCGGAGTACATTGAGGGGTGCTCCGCGTACTTAAGCATAGTAAGTAAACGGGGGATTCACCAAAGTGAGTGAAAAGATTCGGAATCCTGGAAGTTATCCAAACCGATGCGACGTATCGCGAATCAATGACAGCCAGGCTGCAGGCTGGCTGTCATCTTCCTGCTGGGCAATGATATACCCGTGCGGCAGCGTACGATCGAGAACCACTTTCGCGGCGGCACTTTGCGCACGGGAATCAAACTTGATCAGTAAAACATCGTCCTGCGGGGTAATGCTCTTAAAGCGGATCCCGTTCGCATCCAGATGATGCCAGACAGAAAAACCGTCAGGCACGCTGGCGCCCTGGTTTACCGGGCGGATGGCCAGCGTCGATTCCTGATGCGAAAGCGCGCTCCATGCCAGCAGCATGGCGCTGAGGACGATCAGCGTAATCACGGCAAAGGCAAAACGGCGCAGGGCGAGCGGTGAGATAGCCATCGTTAGCCTCTGGCTCCGTATTTCTTCTTCCACAGGACAACCAGTGAGCCAATCAGGCCGAAGACCAGCAGTACCACAGGCAGCAGCATCAGGCAGGACATCAGCTGGTCTTCATATTTCATAAAGACCGGCGTTTTACCCAGCGCATAGCCGAGCGTCGTCAGAATAAGCACCCATAGCAAGCCGCTCATCCAGTTAAAGAACTGGAAGCGCGCGCTGCTCAACCCCGACAGACCGGCAATGGTCGGCAGCAGGGTGCGAACAAAGGCGATAAAGCGGCCAATCAGCAGCGCGGAAAGCCCGTGCTTGTGGAACAGGTGGTGCGCCCGCTGGTGATAATGCGCGGGAAGGTGAGAGAGCCAGTTCTGGACGATCCGGGTATTGCCCAGCCATCTTCCCTGGATATAGCTCACCCAGCAGCCGAGACTGGCCGCCACGGTCAGTAATAAAATGGTGTGTGGAAACGCCATCGCCCCTTTGGCACACAGCACGCCGACAAGCACCAGCAAACTGTCACCGGGCAGGAAGGCAGCAGGCAGCAAACCGTTCTCAAGGAACAGGATCATAAACAAGACGAAATAGAGCATGCCAATCATGGAAGGGTTGGCCAGCGTTTCAAAATCCTGCGCCCAGAGGGCATGCAGCAGTTGGGTCAAAAGTTCCATTCAGTGTTCCTGGAAATCGGTTAACGTCACGCCTGTTATCCGGGACAAACAGCACGGCGACGTTGTTGTGATTTCATTATGGTCGCTCGCGGACACATTGCGGTGTGGCCAACACTGTTCCCTGTTAATTGGCTGGTTAGCAAGCACTAACTTACAAAATAAGGAATTGAATCCAATTGTAACAAAGCCCAACGTTCTGCGTCACAGAATTTGCAGGGTTGAGTTGATTTTGGCGTAAGCCCAGGAAGTGAGCGAGGGGATTTACAAAGGCTGACACTATATATGTTTTGCTTACTCCTGTAAGCCGGAAGGCGCGACGTAGCGCCTGCCAGCAGAAAGGTCATCTATTTTGCGGCACTGGAAGCCGTATCGAGATGAACAACCGGATTATCGGCAAAAAGATAGCGGTCAGCGTTAAATTCGAAGTCATCGCTGGTTTCGTTGAACAGCATCTGCTTGGTGTTTTCCAGGTGCTGCCACATCGCCAGCTTAGCGGCATGCGGATCTTTACGAATCAGCGCCTTAAGGATTTGGTCATGATCGTCGCACCAGTTGTCGACGGTACGGGAATCGATATGGTCGTGCAGTTTTTTCCAGTACGGGTTGTGAACGCGCTGAGTCCACATTTTTTCAACAATTGCCGCCAGCGCCGTATTTTGGGTTGCCAGAGCGACCTGAACGTGGAACTGCAGATCCCACTCTGAATCGCGGAAACATTTTTCCTTACGGGCATTCTCCTGGATCTCCATCAGCTTCATGATGTCCTGCTTGGTCACCTGCGTCGCCGCAAACTCAGCAATATTGCTTTCAATCAGCTGGCGAGCCTGGAGCAGCTCGAACGGGCCATAGCTGGCGAATTCCAGACTTTCGTCCGCGACGGGAGAGTGTTTCGGCAGATTAGAAATCACGTGAATGCCGGAGCCTTTGCGTACCTCAACGTAGCCTTCCACTTCCAGCATGATAATTGCTTCACGCACCACGGTGCGGCTGACGCTTTTTTCATCCGCGATAAAGCGCTCGGCGGGAAGTTTATCACCGACAAGATAGACCCCTTGCTCGATGCGATCTTTCAGCTCCGCAGCAAGTTGTTGATATAAACGACGTGGTTCGGTGATTTCCATATGCGCTCCAGGCAGGGTACGGCAGATGATTTGTTATACCACTTTTGCATGCCACTCTCCAGATTTTGCCATTAAAAAAGCCGCCCGGAGGCGGCTTAGTTGAAACGTATTTTCGCTAACTCTGCGTAGCCGGTTTGCCGAGCGACTCCTTCGCCAGCTCTTCTGCCGATTTGCTTTTCAGCACCGTCCAGATAACCACTGCACCCATCAGGTCAAAGATCGCCAGCACCGCGAACAGCGGGCTGAAGCCGATGGTATCCGCCAGCGCGCCGACCACCAGTGCAAACATGGTGCTCGCGGTCCAGGCGGCCATGCCGGTCAGACCGTTGGCGGTTGCCACTTCGTTACGACCGAAAACGTCAGACGAGAGCGTAATCAGCGCGCCGGACAGGGACTGGTGCGCAAAACCACCGATGCACAGCAGGGCAATGGCGACGTACGGGCTGGTGAACAGGCCGATCATGCCTGGGCCAATCATCAGCAGCGCGCCCATGGTGACGACCAACTTACGGGAAACAATCAGGTTCACTCCAAACCAGCGCTGGAACAGCGGTGGCAGGTAGCCGCCCACGATACAGCCCAGGTCAGCGAACAGCATTGGCATCCAGGCGAACATCGCGATCTCTTTCAGGTTAAAGCCGTATACTTTAAACATGAACAAGGGGATCCACGCGTTAAAGGTACCCCAGGCCGGTTCAGCCAGGAAGCGCGGCAGGGCGATCCCCCAGAACTGACGGGTGCCCAGGATCTGCCAGACGGTCATTTTTTTGCCGTTGTTGGTCTGATGCTGCGCTTCCTGACCGCCAATGATGTATTCACGTTCTTCTTCAGACAGTTTTTTCTGATCGCGCGGGTGTTTGTAGAAAACCAACCACGCCATCGCCCAGGCAAAGCTCAGCACGCCAGAGATGATGAACGCCATCTGCCAGCTGTGCATCACGATCGCCCACACCACCAGCGGCGGCGCTATCATCGCCCCGATGGACGAGCCCACGTTGAAGTAGCCGACGGCAATGGAACGCTCTTTCGCCGGGAACCACTCGGAGCTGGCCTTCAGACCCGCCGGGATCATCGCGGCTTCAGCCGCACCGACCGCACCGCGCGCCAGCGCCAGCCCACCCCAGCTTCCTGCCAGCGCGGTTGCGCCGCAGAACACCGCCCAGGCGATGGCGAAGAAGGCATAACCGATTTTGGTACCGAGAATATCCAGCACATAGCCCGCAACAGGCTGCATGATGGTATAAGCCGCGGAATAGGCGGCAATGATGTAGGAGTATTGCTGTGTGGAGATATGCAGCTCTTCCATCAACGTTGGCGCTGCTGCTGCCACGGTGTTACGCGTCAGGTAGCCCAGCACGGTGCCTAACGTCACCAGTGCGATCATATACCAACGTAACCCTTTAATTTTACGCATCTAAAACCTCATCGTTATGTTATTTCCGCGCCAGAGCACGGCAACCTCTCAACCGTTTCCGGGAGCAGTTGTGTAACGGGAGGGGCGTAGCCGGAAGTATGTCCCGGAACGGCCCGAACCTTGCCATAAGTAAGCGTGCATAAGTCGGTATCCGTACCGTTAAACCCGATGTCTCTCACACCGGTAATGCATTCCGTCGGCTGAGTGTTTGCGACGGCGAAAAGATAACTTGTCATACAACTTTAAAAGGTGAGTGACATCACAAATGTATGATTCTTTATGGGGACATTAATCGTTGCGCGCAAAGCCAGTACTGGCGGGGGTTACAGAAGGGTTTACCCCATTAAGGGTAATTTATTTGTTGACGTTTATTGATCTCACTCACGAAAAAAGCTTCGGCGGGTGGAAATTGGTGTGATAACTTTGCAGCATATGAACATACGCTTTCTGCGCTCCCGTAATGAGGAAGACGATAATGACGCCGTTTATGACCGAAGATTTTCTGTTAGATACCGAATTTGCTCGCCGCCTGTACCACGACTACGCAAAAGACCAGCCGATTTTCGACTACCACTGCCATTTACCGCCGCAGCAGGTTGCCGAAAATTATCGCTTCAAAAACCTGTATGACATCTGGCTGAAGGGTGACCACTACAAATGGCGAGCCATGCGCACCAACGGCGTGGCTGAGCGCCTGTGTACCGGCGATGCGACCGACCGCGAGAAGTTTGACGCCTGGGCGGCGACCGTTCCGCACACCATCGGCAACCCGCTCTATCACTGGACCCATCTTGAGCTCCGCCGTCCGTTTGGCATCACCGGCAAGTTGCTTTCCCCAACGACCGCGGATGAAATCTGGGATCGCTGCAATGCGCTGCTGGCGCAGGATAACTTCTCCGCGCGCGGCATCATGAAGCAGATGAACGTGAAGATGGTGGGCACCACCGACGATCCGATCGACTCCCTGGAGCATCATGCCGTTGTCGCGAAAGACACCTCTTTCGATATCAAAGTGCTGCCAAGCTGGCGCCCGGACAAAGCCTTCAACATTGAGCAGGCCACCTTCACCGACTACATGGCGAAGCTGGCGGAAGTGTCGGATACCGACATCCGTCGTTTCGCCGATCTACAAACCGCGCTGACCAAGCGTCTGGATCACTTCGCGGCGCACGGCTGTAAAGTCGCAGACCACGCGCTGGACGTGGTGCTGTTTGCGGAATCAAACGAAGCAGAGCTGGACAGCATTCTGGCGCGTCGTCTCTCCGGCGAAGGCCTGAGCGAGCACGAAGTGGCGCAGTTTAAAACGGCGGTACTGGTGTTCCTCGGTGCGGAATACGCGCGTCGCGGCTGGGTACAGCAGTACCATATCGGCGCGCTGCGCAATAACAACCAGCGCCAGTTTAAGCTACTGGGCGCGGATGTGGGCTTCGACTCCATCAACGACCGTCCGCTGGCAGAAGAGCTGTCTAAACTGCTGAGCAAACAGAACGAACAAAACCTGCTGCCAAAAACCATCCTGTACTGCCTGAACCCGCGCGATAACGAAGTGCTGGGTACCATGGTCGGCAACTTCCAGGGCGAAGGGATGCCGGGCAAGATGCAGTTCGGTTCCGGCTGGTGGTTCAACGATCAGAAAGACGGCATGGAGCGTCAAATGACGCAGCTGGCGCAGCTGGGTCTGCTAAGCCGCTTTGTCGGCATGCTGACCGACAGCCGCAGCTTCCTGTCTTATACCCGTCATGAATATTTCCGCCGCATTCTGTGCCAGATGATTGGCCGCTGGGTGCACGCAGGCGAAGCGCCAGCGGATATCCAGCTGCTGGGCGAAATGGTGAGAAACATCTGCTTTAACAATGCGCGTGACTACTTCGCCATTGAACTGAACTAAGGCCGTTTGAGGTTGATATGCAATACATCAAAATCCATTCGCTGGATAACGTGGCCGTCGCGCTGACGGATCTCGGTGAAGGCGACGTGGTGACCGTTGATAACCAGAGCGTCACCCTGCGTCAGGCGATCGTTCGTGGACACAAGTTTGCTCTGATCCCCATAGCGAAAGGGGAGAACGTGGTGAAGTACGGTTTGCCCATCGGCCATGCGCTGGCGGATATTGCGCCGGGTGAATACATCCACTCCCACAATACCCGCACTAATCTGAGCGATCTGGACGAGTACAGCTATCAACCTGATTTACCCGCAGAAGAACGTCAGGCGGCGGATCGTGAGGTGCAGATCTACCGTCGCGCCAGCGGCGACGTGGGGATCCGCAACGAGCTGTGGATCCTCCCGACCGTCGGCTGCGTGAACGGGATTGCGCGTCAGATCCAGACGCGCTTCCTGAAAGAGACCAACAATGCTGAAGGCACTGACGGGGTGCATCTGTTCAGCCACACCTACGGCTGTTCCCAGCTCGGTGACGACCACATTAACACCCGCACCATGCTGCAAAACATGGTGCGCCACCCGAACGCGGGGGCGGTGCTGGTGATTGGCCTGGGCTGCGAGAACAATCAGGTGGACGCCTTCCGCGATACGCTCGGTGAGTTTGACCCTGAGCGCGTGCATTTTATGGTGTGTCAGCATCAGGACGACGAAGTGGAAGCGGGCGTTGAACAGCTTCACCAGCTTTATGAGGTGATGCGTCACGACAGGCGCGAGCCGGGCAAGCTGAGCGAGCTGAAGTTTGGGCTGGAGTGCGGCGGGTCTGATGGCCTTTCCGGCATTACCGCTAACCCGATGCTGGGCCGCTTCTCGGATTACGTGATTGCCAACGGCGGCACGACGGTGCTGACCGAAGTGCCGGAAATGTTCGGCGCGGAGCGTATTCTGATGAGCCACTGCCGCGACGAAGAGACGTTTGAGAAAACCGTCACCATGGTGAACGACTTCAAGCAGTACTTCATCGCCCACAACCAGCCCATTTATGAGAACCCGTCGCCGGGTAACAAAGCGGGCGGGATCACCACGCTGGAAGAGAAATCCCTCGGCTGCACCCAGAAAGCGGGCGCGAGCCAGGTGGTCGACGTGCTGCGCTACGGCGAGCGCCTGAAAACCCACGGTCTGAACCTGCTGAGCGCACCGGGCAACGATGCGGTCGCCACCAGCGCGCTGGCGGGTGCCGGCTGTCATATGGTGCTGTTCAGTACCGGTCGCGGCACGCCGTACGGCGGTTTTGTGCCGACGGTGAAAATCGCCACCAACAGCGAGCTGGCGGCAAAGAAAAAGCACTGGATCGACTTTGATGCGGGCCAGCTGATTCACGGCAAAGCCATGCCGCAGCTACTGACGGAGTTCGTGGATACTATCGTGGAGTTTGCTAACGGCAAGCAGACCTGTAACGAGAAGAACGACTTCCGCGAGCTGGCGATCTTTAAGAGTGGTGTGACGCTTTAATCGGTGCGGCCTGATGCCCTCACCCTGACCCTCTCCCACGGGGAGAGGGTACAAACACTAAAAACGGCAACCTCAGGGTTGCCGTTTTGCTGTTAGCCTCGCAGGGCGTTCTTCGCTAAACGCGCGTCTTCCGCCTGACAGGCCGCTGCGGTAAACAGCACGTCGGTAGAGGAGTTCAGCGCGGTTTCGCAGGAGTCCTGCAGCACGCCGATGATAAAGCCGACGGCCACAACCTGCATCGCAATCTCGTTCGGGATGCCGAACATATTACACGCCAGCGGGATCAGCAGCAGCGAACCGCCGGCCACGCCGGATGCGCCACAGGCACACAGCGACGCCACCACGCTCAGCAGCAGCGCGGTTGGCAGATCCACCGGAATGCCCAGCGTATGCACCGCCGCCAGAGTCAGCACGGTAATGGTGATTGCCGCGCCCGCCATGTTCACGGTTGCACCCAGCGGGATCGACACGGAGTAGGTATCGCGGTCCAGGTTCAGCTTCTCCGCCAGCGCCATGTTAACCGGAATGTTCGCCGCAGAGCTGCGGGTGAAGAAGGCATACACGCCGCTCTCGCGCAGGCAGGTCAGCACCAGCGGATACGGGTTGCGGCGGATCTGCCAGAACACCAGCAGCGGGTTGATCACCAGCGCCACCAGCAGCATACAGCCGACCAGCACAACCAGCAGCTGCGCGTAGCCCCACAGCGCGTCGAAACCGGTGGTTGCCAGCGTTGAAGAAACCAGACCAAAGATCCCGATTGGCGCAAAGCGAATCACCAGCTTCACCATAAAGGTCACGGCGTTGGACAGATCGTTGACCAGGTTTTTCGTGGTGTCGTTACCGTGACGTAGCGCGAAGCCCAGACCAATCGCCCAGACCAGGATGCCAATGTAGTTTCCGCTCATCAGCGCGGTGATGGGGTTAGAAACCATGCTCATCAGCAGGCCGCGAAGCACTTCGACAATGCCGGATGGCGGCGTGATGTCACCGGCCGCGCTGGTCAGGTGCAGCGTGGAAGGGAACAGGAAGCTAAACACCACGGCCGTTAAGGCAGCCGAGAAGGTTCCCAGCAGATACAGGAACAGAATGGGGCGAATGTTGGTTTTTTGTCCGTGCTGATGGTTGGCAATCGACGCCATGACCAGCATCAGAACCAGTACCGGTGCGACGGCCTTCAGGGCGCCCACGAAAAGGGTGCCGAGCAGCCCCGTTGCCTCCGCAGCAGGTTTTGACACCATGGCCAGCAGAATACCCAGCACCAGTCCTACCAGAATTTGTTTAACCAGGCTTCCCTGCGCCAGGCGCGCAAAAAGACCCGTCGATTGTGTGCTCATACATTATTCCTGAGTGAAATTGCGTTCCATTCCGAATGTGCTCTTAGTCACATTTATGTCCGGATGTAAGTAAATGTTTGCCTGGTCGAGTATAGAGAATGCGCGAAAGGAGGGAAGCGTAAAATGCTGGATTTTACGTGTTGCATCATATTTTTTAACTACTACGTTACAGAAGTGTGTTCACCCTCTCCCTGTGGGAGAGGGCGGGGTGAGGGCATCAGCCCGCACCGAACGTTTTACTCCACCTGCTGCTTCTTATCGTGCTGGCGGTTAACCCAGGTATTGATAATCAGCGTCACGATCAGAATGCCAAACACCACGCCTAGCGAAATGGCGATTGGGATATGGTAGAAATCGACGATCAGCATCTTGATACCGATAAACACCAGAATCACCGACAGACCGTACTTCAGCATCGAGAAGCGCTCCGCCGCACCCGCCAGCAGGAAGTACATCGCACGCAGGCCGAGGATGGCGAACAGGTTTGAGGTCAGGACGATGAACGGGTCGGTGGTCACCGCGAAGATCGCCGGAATACTGTCTACCGCGAAAATCACGTCGCTCAGCTCAACCAGAATCAACACCAGCAGCAGCGGCGTGGCAAACAGCAGACCGTTCTGGCGCACGAAGAAGTGCTCGCTCTCGATCTTGTCGGTCATGCGCAGATGGCCGCGGATCCACTTCACCAGCGGGCGATCGCCAATCGCGGAGCCGTCCTCTTTCGCCAGCGCCATTTTGACTCCGGTGAACAGCAGGAACGCGCCGAAGACGTACAGCAGCCATTCGAACTGGGTAATCAGCCAGCTGCCGGCGAAGATCATGATGGTACGCAGAACAATCGCGCCCAGCACGCCGTAGACCAGCACGCGGCGCTGCAGGGCCGCAGGCACGGCGAAGTAGCTGAACAGCATCAGCCAGACGAAGACGTTATCGACCGCCAGGGCTTTTTCAATCAGATAACCGGTGAGGAAGGCGAGTGCCTGAGGATCGGCCACCGCCCGGCCTTCGGTCGAGGCCAGATACCACCAGAAGGCAGCACAGAACAGCAGGGAAAGGGTAACCCACACCAGAGACCAGGCGGCGGCCTGCTTCATGGTCATGCCGTGTGCGCCGCGACGCCCCTGCAAAAAGAGGTCGATCGCCAGCATGATGAGCACGACAACCGCGAATCCGCCCCACAACATTGGAGTGCCGACAGAATGCATACTATTTTCCTTACACATAAAAAACAAAAACGGCCATGGTCAGAAGACGATAGCCGTTAGCTTTTTATGCATAGACCTCGCCTTCCGGCAAGGTCTCACTTACAACCACGAGGGTTGCCCGGCGACCGGATGCGGTATTACACGCATCGTAATGACGATCCACCGACGAAGAAGTTACTCCCCTTTGCAGGTAACAAAATATGTCAGACCATTGATTTCGTCAATGGTCTGCGCCGTTTCATTACACAGCTTTACGCGATAGCTTCCGCGCTCACGCCGTCTGCCGGGAACACCACGCCGGTCTGGCGGCGGATCTCCGTTTGCAGTTTCGCCGTGGTGCGGCTCACCGCGAGACCCGGGTGATTCACTTCGTTGTCTTCCACCAGACGGGCAAAGACCTCTGCCTCATAGAGCATAGTGTTAATATGCTGAGGCTGCGTCAGTTCCTGCGCTTTACCGCCGCGCGGCACCACGCTCACTTTCTGGCATTCGGAGATCTTCTCGATAACCAGCGAGCCGGCTTCGCCCTGAATCTCGCTTGGCAGTACGGAATCACTGACTTTGGAGTGCTGCAGCGTGACGCTGAAGTCACCGTAATCCAGCACCGCTACACCGTGCGCATCCACGCCGCTCTCCAGCAGGCTGGCGGTGGCGCTGACGCCGTGCGGTTCGCCCCACAGGGCCACGGCAGAGGCCAGGCAATAGAAACCGATATCCATAATCGAGCCGTTCGAGAAGGCCGGATTAAAGGTGTTCGGGTTCTCGCCGTCCAGATAACGCTGATAGCGCGACGAGTACTGGCAGTAGTTGATAAAGGCTTTACGCACTTTGCCAATTTTCGGCAGAGACTGCTGCAGCAGCAGGAAATTCGGCAGGCTGGCGGTTTTGAACGCTTCGAACAGCACCACCTGGTTTTCGCGGGCAAGCGCAATGGCCGCTTCCACTTCCTGGATATTTGACGCCAGCGGCTTCTCGCAAATCACATGCTTTTTATGGCTGAGGAACAGCTTCGTTTGCGGGAAGTGCAGGGAGTTCGGGCTGGCGATATACACCGCATCAATGGCGTCGCTTTGCGCCATGTCATCAAGCGAAGTGAAGAGATGTTCAACGAGGTAGTCGTTGGCAAAACTCTGCGCCTGCTCGAGGCTGCGGGAATAGACTGCGGTAAGCTTAAGTTTGCCGGTTTCGTGGGCGGCGTCGACGAACTGGCGCGTGATCCAGTTCGTACCAATGACTGCGAAACGTATCATAAACGTTTACGTACTCCGTAGCGGGGAACCTTTAGCCACTGTAGCACGTCATCATGACAATTCGCGTGCGCTATTCCGCATTACCATTTAACGATAAATGCGTAAGCCACAAGCGGGTATCAAACTCCAGCTGGTGGTACTGCGGCTCCATGTGGCAGCACAGGGAATAGAACGCTTTATCGTGCTCTTTCTCCTTCAGGTGCGCCAGCTCGTGGACGACGATCATCCGCAGAAACGCCTCCGGCGCGTTACGGAAAACCGTCGCGACGCGGATTTCGGCCTTCGCTTTCAGCTTGCCGCCCTGTACGCGGGAGATGGCGGTGTGCAGGCCGAGCGCGTTTTTCAGCACGTGGATCTTGTTGTCGTACATCACCTTGTTGATCGGCGGCGCGCTCTTCAGATACCGGCTTTTCAGATCCTGCGTATACTGCCAGAGGGCCTTATCGGTCGCGAAATCGTGGGTGCCGGGATAGCGTTTTTCCAGCACCGCGCCGAGCTTCTGCTCGGCAATCAGGCTGCGAACCTGAGTCAGTAAATGCTCCGGATAGCCCTGGAGATAAGTAAGTTGGTTCATCAAAAGCCCAAATTAATGCGAAAACGGGTATACTCACGCACCCTTTTCAGGGATACGCCAAATTTTACCATTCAGGAGGGCCGATGAGCCACTTAGACAACGGTTTCCGTTCACTCAACCTTAAACGTTTCCCGGAAACGGACGACGTTAACCCGCTCATGGCGTGGGAAGCGGCGGATGAATATCTGCTGCAGCAGTTGGATGAGACTGAAATCCGCGGCCCGGTTTTGATCCTGAATGACGCCTTTGGCGCGCTGGGCTGCGCCCTGGCGGAGCACACGCCTTACAGCATCGGCGATTCCTACCTGAGCGAGCTGGCGACGCGTGAAAACCTGCGCCATAACGACATCGAAGAATCCAGCGTGAAGTTCCTCGACAGCACCGCAGACTACCCGCAGGCGCCGGGCGTGGTGCTGATCAAAGTGCCAAAAACCATGGCGCTGCTGGAGCAACAGCTGCGCGCGCTGCGTAAGGTCGTCACGCCTGAAACGCGCATTATCGCGGGAGCCAAAGCGCGCGATATTCACACTTCGACGCTCGAGCTGTTCGAGAAGGTCCTCGGCCCGACCACCACGACGCTGGCCTGGAAAAAAGCGCGCCTGATCAACTGTACCTTCAGCGCACCGGAGCTGGCCGACGCGCCGGAGACCCTGAGCTGGAAGCTGGAAGGGACCGACTGGACCATCCACAACCACGCGAACGTCTTCTCCCGCACCGGGCTGGATATCGGTGCGCGTTTCTTTATGGAACATCTGCCGGAAAATCTGGAAGGTGAGATTGTCGATCTGGGCTGCGGTAACGGCGTGATTGGGCTGACGCTGCTGGCGAAGAACCCGGACGCCAGCGTGGTGTTCAGCGACGAGTCGCCGATGGCGGTGGCGTCCAGCCGTCTGAACGTGGAAACCAACATGCCGGAAGCGCTGGACCGCTGCGAGTTTATGATCAATAACGCGCTGTCCGGCGTAGAGCCGTTCCGCTTCAACGCCGTGTTCTGCAACCCGCCGTTCCACCAGAAGCACGCCCTGACGGATAACGTCGCGTGGGAGATGTTCCACCACGCGCGCCGCTGCCTGAAAATCAACGGCGAGCTGTACATCGTGGCGAACCGCCACCTGGACTACTTCCACAAGCTGAAGAAGATTTTCGGCAACTGCGTCACCATTGCGACGAACAATAAGTTCGTGGTGCTGAAGGCGGTGAAGCTGGGACGTCGTCGTTAAATAACCAGTGCAAGCTGGGTGCCCTGCGCAATTGCCCGCCGCGCATCCAGCTCCATCGCCACGTCGCACCCGCCGATCAAATGCACCGTTTTACCGGCTTCGCGCAGCGGATCGGCCAGATCGCGCTTCGGCTCCTGCCCGGCGCATAAAATCACATGATCCACGCGCAGCAGCTGCGGCTCGCCGCCGATCGTGATGTGCAGACCCTCATCGTCGATCTTCTGGTAGCTGACTGCCGGGATCATCTTCACCCCGCGCGAGAGCAGGGTGGCGCGGTGGATCCATCCCGTGGTTTTGCCCAGCCCTTCGCCCGGTTTGCTGGCCTTGCGCTGCAGCATCACGATCTGGCGCGGGCTTTTCGGCAGCTGCGGCCCTTCCGGGCGCAGCCCGCCGGACTGGTTCAGGCTGGTGTCGATGCCCCATTCCACGCAAAACTCGGCGATGTTCTGGCTGGTAGCCTCGCCCGGCTGGCTTAAGTACATGGCGGTATCAAAGCCGATCCCGCCGCAGCCGATAATCGCCACCTTCTCGCCGACCGGCGTTTTGTCACGCAATACATCCAGATAGCTCAACACCTTCGGATGATCGATACCCTCGATCGCAGGCGTGCGCGGTACGATCCCGCTCGCCAGGATCACCTCGTCGAAACCGATCAGATCCGCTGCGCTGACAAACTGGTTAAGCCGCAGATCGACGCCCGTCAGCTCGATCATCCGGCGGTAGTAGCGCAGGGTTTCATAGAACTCCTCTTTGCCGGGGATCTGTTTGGCGATATTAAACTGTCCGCCAATCTCCGCCAGCGCATCAAATAGCGTCACGCTGTGCCCGCGCGTGGCGGCATTCACCGCAAACGCCAGCCCCGCCGGGCCTGCGCCCACCACGGCCAGGCGTTTTTTACTGTCCGCCGGAACGATCGGCATCTTGGTTTCATGGCAGGCGCGCGGGTTAACCAGGCAAGAGGTGACCTTGCCGACGAAGATCTGATCCAGACAGGCCTGGTTACAGCCGATGCACGTGTTGATCTCATCCGCACGGCCGCTTTGCGCTTTGGAGAGCAGTTCGGCATCCGCCAGGAACGGGCGCGCCATCGACACCATATCGGCGTCGCCGCGCGAAATCACATCGTCCGCCACCTGCGGATCGTTAATGCGGTTGGTGGTGACTAGTGGAACAGAGACTTTGCCCTTCAGCCTGCGCGTTACCCAGCTGAACGCCGCGCGCGGCACCGGCGTGGCAATGGTCGGGATGCGCGCCTCGTGCCAGCCAATCCCGGTGTTGATAATCGTGGCACCTGCGGCTTCAATCGCCTGCGCCAGCTGCACGGTTTCGTCGAACGTGCCGCCGCCTTCCACCAGGTCGAGCATCGACAGGCGGAAGACGATAATAAAGTCTGCGCCCGCACGTTCGCGCACCGCGCGCACCACCTCCACGGCAAAGCGCATCCGTCGGGCATAGTCGCCGCCCCATTCGTCGTCGCGCTGGTTGGTGCGGGCCGCGAGGAACTCGTTGATCAGATAGCCTTCTGAGCCCATCACCTCCACGCCGTCGTAGCCCGCCTCGCGCGCCAGCGCCGCGCAGCGGGCAAAGTCGTCGATCAGCGCGAGGATCTCGTCGTGGGTGAGGGCGTGAGGTTTAAAGCGGTTGATTGGCGCCTGAATGGCCGACGGCGCGACCAGGTTCGGCTGGTAGCTGTAGCGTCCGGTGTGCAGGATTTGCAGGGCGATTTTACCGCCCTCGCGGTGGACCGCGTCGGTCACAATGCGGTGGTGCGGCAGCTGTGATGCATCGTTCAGGACCGCGCCGCCCTCCATGCCCACGCCGGAATGGGCTGGGGCCACGCCGCCAGTGACTATCAGCGCCACACCGTGGCGGGCGCGCTCGGCATAGAAGGCTGCCAGACGCTCGGCCCCGTCCGGATGCTCCTCCAGCCCGGTGTGCATCGAGCCCATCAACACGCGGTTTTTGAGTGTGGTGAACCCCAGATCGAGGGGGGCGAATAACGACGGGTAGCGGCTCATAGTCTCTTCCAGTGTAAAATTATTGTTATGTGGTCGGATGAGTTACTAATTTAGCCAGCGGGGAGTAAAAGGGAAAAGGCGAATGCAGTGATTGTGATGGGATTCAAATATTGGTGTGGCCTGATGCCCTCACCCTAACCCTCTCCCACGGGGAGAGGGGACGTAATCTCCCTCTCCCTTAGGGAGAGGGCCGGGGTGAGGGGGATGTCCGCACTAGCCCCGGCGCCTGCCACATCGACGTCGTCAGCCCGCTGTCTACCAGCCCCAGCTGATCGGCGTACACTGCCTGCCATTTCTGCATCATGCCGTCGTACAGCTCGCGGTGCTGCGGGTTCGGCGTGAACTCGCGGCTCCACTTCACCAGCCGCTCGCCCGTCGAGGCCATATCGGCAAACAGCCCCGCACCCGCGCCGGCGGCAATCGCGCAGCCGAGCGCCGTTGCCTCTTTCACTTCCGGCACGCGCACCGGCAGCCCGGTGACGTCGCTTAAAATCTGACTCCACAGGGCACCCTTAGCCCCGCCGCCCGCAAACACCAGGCTCTCAAACGTCACGCCGGAGAAGCGAGAGATCTGCGCCAGGTTGCAGGCCGAGACAATCGCCGCGTTCTCCTCCAGGGCGCGGAACAGCGTCGCTTTGTTGCACTTTTCCGGGTCGATGGAGAGGTTAATAAACGACGGCGCGGCGTGGTACCACTGCTTGAAATGCATCGCGTCGGAGAATATCGGCATTACCCCGTGCGAACCCGCCGGCACGCGGCTCGCCATCTCTTCCAGCAGGGAATAGGTGTCCATCCCCATCCGCTCGGCGATCAGCTTCTCTTCGGCGCAGAAGGCGTCGCGGAACCAGCGCATGGTCAGCCCGGTAAAGAAGCTGATCGACTCCGCCTGCGCCATGCCGGGGATAACGTGCGGGTTCACGCGGATGTTCATGTCGGGGTCGGTGCGCACCTGCGGCAGATTGACCACCTGCTGCCAGAAGGTACCGCCCAGCACCGCAGTCTGGCCGGCGCGGACCACGCCCAGCCCCAGACAGCCCAGCTGCACGTCGCCCCCGCCCATCACCACCGGGGTGCCTTCGCGCAGGCCGCTCTGCTGCGCGGCCTCTTTGGTAATCGCGCCCAACACGGTACCGGTCTCTTTCACCGGGGAGAGGATATCGGCGCGCAGCCCGGCCATGTCGAGCAGCGCCGGACGCCAGTCGCGAGAGAAGAGATCCAGCATGCCGCTGGTGCCCGCGTTAGAAGGGTCGACCGCCAGCTCGCCGGAGAGTTTCGCCGCCAGCCAGTCGCTGATCATGGTGATGGTCGCGGCCTTGCGGTAAATATCCGGGCGATGGTGCGCCAGCCACAGGAGGCGCGGCATGGCGCTCAGCGCCAGCGTCTGGCCGGAAACCTCATACACCTCGGATTCAAAACGATCGTCGTGGATCTCTTTGAGTTCGGCCACCTCGCGGCTGGCGCGGGCGTCGACGTTGGCGCAGGCCCAGATGGCCTCGCCGTTGCGGTCATACAGCACGATCCCTTCGCGCATCGAGCAGCAGGCGACAGACTTAATATCCGCCGCGCTCAGGCGCGCACGTTCCAGCGCCTGATGAATGCACCGGCAGGCCAGCAGCCAGTTGGTCTCGAGGTCGAACTCCATCGATCCCGGCACGTTCTCCACGCTCAGGTGCTTCCACTCGGCCTGGCCGACGGCAATCTGGTTGCCCTGTAAATCGAAAATAACGGCGCGAACGCTGCCTGTCCCTGCATCTAACGCTAAAAGGTAACTCATGAGCTTGCCTCGTTGTTAGCGCAGGGCCTGCCCGTTACGTCAGGGCCAGCACCGCGCGGGCTGTCGTCTCCTCCGTCACCAGGCCATTGATACGGCGACCCTTCAGTGCGGCATAAATCGCATCGGCTTTCTCTTCCCCTCCGGCCACGCCAACGATGGTGGGCAGCTGCGCCAGTTCATCGAGCGTGACGCCCAGCAGTTCTTTGTGGATCTCCAGCTCCTCAACGCACTCGCCTTCGGCATTGAGGAAATAGCCGAGAATGTCGCCGACCGCGCCTTTGCGGGCGTACATCAGCTGTTCACCTTCGCTGATATAGCCGGATCGCAGTATCGTGGCGTCACGGCGCTGGTTCACTGAACCAATGCCGACCACTGCCACGTCGGCGGCGGTCGCGGCGAGGATCACGTCCCGCACGCTGGTCTCGCGTTTTAAGATCCCGGCAACTTCTGCGGATGACACGCGAAGCGGGGCGGGGATCATGCTGACGCTGCAGGCCGCGTCCAGCTGGCCGATGCCGGTCATATACGGCCCGACACCGCCGGAGAGCGTCACCAGGCGGATCTGCTGCGAGCTGATAAAACCGCTCAGGTGCTGCAGGCAGCTCATGGTGGTTTCACCAAACCCCACCGCCAGAAGCTGGCCGGGCTCCAGTACGCCCATCAGCGACTGCGCCGCGCCGATGCCCAGCCGCACGTTCATCGGCGGCGTATTTAACGCGGGCATCACGCGCACCAGCTTCAGGCCGAAGCGCTGCTGTAGCTCGGTCTCCAGCGCCAGGCAGCCCTCGTAGCGGGAGTTGATCTGCACGCGGATCACCCCGGACTGACGTCCTTTTTCCAGCAGGCGGGAGATCTTCAGGCGCGGCAGCCCGAGCCGCTCGCCGATGTCGTTCTGGGTTAATCCGTCGTGGTAGTAGCACCAGGCCACGCGAGCCACGAGTTCCTCTTCCGCCAGTGCCAGCCCGGCAAACCGTCCTTCTTCCGCAGTGCGTTTATCGCTCATAGTTGAACTCTTATAAAAATTTAGATCATATGTTCGTGATGGCGCGAAGGGAAAGTGTGAGCCACGCGACAAAACGGATCTTTTCGATCGTTTCTGCTTTATCTGAATCTCAATCGATAAAACTGTGATCCCTGCACGGTTGTAAATATAGTTCACCGTCTACGCTTTTGAACATTATTAAATCTAAAAATCATTTGTTCAATAGCGGAGCGATGATGACCTCACTTCTCGACGCGCGGAATATCAGCAAGCAGTTCTCAGGCGTGCCGGTCTTAAAAGGCATAGATTTCACGCTGCTTGCGGGCCAGGTGCACGCCCTGATGGGCGGAAACGGCGCGGGAAAATCGACGCTGATGAAGATCATCGCCGGGGTGGAAACGCCGGACAGCGGTGAACTTTCTGTCGAGGGGCAGTCATATACGCGGCTCACGCCCGCTCAGGCGCACGGGTTAGGCATTTATCTGGTGCCGCAGGAGCCGCTGCTGTTCCCCAACCTGACGGTGCGGGAAAACATCCTGTTCCGCCTGCCGCGCGAACGCGATCTGGAAAAACGGCTGGCGGAGAAGCTCCAGCAGCTGCAGTGCCTGCTTAACCTCGATGCCGCCGCCAGCACCCTGGAGGTGGCGGACCAGCAGATGGTGGAGATCCTGCGCGGTCTGATGCGCAACGCGAGGATCCTGATCCTCGACGAACCGACGGCCTCCCTCACGCCCGGCGAAACCGAGCGGCTGTTCCGCCAGATCCGCGCCCTGCAGGCGCTTGGCGTCGGGATTGTCTTTATCTCGCACAAGCTGCCGGAAATTCGCATGCTTTCGAGCCACGTCTCGGTGATGCGCGACGGCGCGGTGGTGCTGAGCGGCGAAACCGCGCAGTTTGACGACAGCGCCCTGATCGCCGCCATGACGCCGGTAAGCCGGGAGAAATCCCTCAGCGATACGCAAAAGCTGTGGCTGGCGCTGCCGGGCAACCGCCGCACCCAGCCGCAGGATTTCCCGGTGCTGCGCGTTGACGATCTTACCGGGGAAGGGTTTATCGATCTCAGCCTTGAGATCTACGCCGGAGAGATCGTCGGCCTGGCCGGGCTGGTGGGATCCGGGCGCACCGAGTTTGCGGAAACGCTCTACGGTCTGCGGCCGGTACGCGGTGGGCGCGTCTGGCTGGAAAACCAGGAGATCACCGACGATCCGGTAAGTTCGCGCCTGGAAAAAGGGCTGGTCTACCTGCCGGAAGACAGGCAGGTGTCCGGTCTGTTCCTCGATGCGCCGATCCGCTGGAACACGGTGGCGCTGAACGAGCCGTCGATTTGGCAGCGGCGCAAGCGGGAGTCGGCGGTGGTGGAGCGCTATCACCGGGCGCTGGGGATCAAGCTCAACCATGCGGATCAAACCGTGCGCACGCTCTCCGGCGGCAACCAGCAGAAGGTGCTGCTGGCGCGCTGCCTGGAGGCCAATCCGCTGCTGCTGATCGTCGATGAACCGACGCGCGGGGTGGACGTCTCGGCGCGCGCCGATATCTACCAGCTGATAAAAAGCGTGGCGGCGCAGAACGTGGCGGTGCTGATGATCTCAAGCGATCTCGACGAGTTTCCTGGGCTCGCGGACCGGGTGCTGGTGATGCATCAGGGCGTGCTCAGCGGCGAGCTGCCGCGCCACGCCGTCAGCCTCGACAGGATGATGGCGCTGGCGTTTGGAGGGCAATCATGAAGACCTTACTCAAAAACCGCGAGCTGAGCGCGTTTCTCGCCATTCTGGCGCTGTTCGCCGTGCTGGTGGCGCTGAACCCTTCATACTTCAGCCTGCAGACGCTGGGGATGATCTTCGCCAGCTCGCAGATCCTGATCCTGCTGGCCATCGGCGCGGCGCTGGTAATGCTGACCCGCAATATCGACGTGTCCGTCGGCTCCATCGTCGGGCTGTCCGCCATCGCCGTCGGCGTGGCGCTGAACAGCGGCTACAGCCTTTCGGTTTCCATTCTCTTCGCGCTGTCTATTGGCGCTTTGGCCGGGGCGTTCAACGGGTTTCTGGTGGTGGGGCTGCGCATCCCGGCGATTGTCGCCACCCTCGGCACGCTGGGGCTGTACCGCGGGGCGATGCTGCTCTGGACCGGCGGAAAGTGGATTGAGGGGCTGCCGCCCGGGCTGAAATCCCTCTCTGAGCCTGCCGCCATCGGCATTTCGCCGCTCGGCATGCTGGTGTTGATCGTCGCGGCCACAGGTGCGTGGACGCTCTCGCGCACCGCGTTCGGGCGTGATTTCTACGCGGTGGGGGATAACCTCGCCGCCGCGCGCCAGCTGGGCGTGGCGGTGAACCGCACGCGAATGCTCGCCTTTACCCTGAACGGCATGCTGGCGGCCTGCGCAGGGATCGTCTTTGCCGCGCAGATTGGTTTTGTGCCCAACCAGACCGGCAGCGGGCTGGAGATGAAGGCCATCGCCGCCTGCGTGCTCGGGGGGATTTCGCTGCTGGGCGGCACGGGCACGCTGGTTGGCGCGCTGCTCGGTGCCTTCTTCCTGACCCAAATCGACACCGTGCTGGTGCTGTTCAGGCTCCCGGCGTGGTGGAACGACTTTATCGCCGGGCTGGTGCTGCTGGGCGTTTTGGTGCTCGACGGGCGCCTGCGCCAGGCGCTGGCACGCCATCAGCGGGCGCTGAAGTACGGTCGCTTCCAGCCGGGTAACAGAGGGGGAAAGCACGTCACCCCGTTTCCCAAACGCAAAAAAGAGGTGGCGTAAATGAGGCTTAACTGGGAAAGCGCGCTGCTGATTTTGCTGGTGCTGGAGATCCTGCTCTTTGGCGCCATCAACCCGCGCATGCTCGACATCAACATGCTGCTGTTCAGCACCAGCGACTTTATCTGCATCGGCATTGTGGCGCTGCCGCTCACGCTGGTGATTATTAGCGGCGGGATCGATATCTCCCTCGGCTCGACCATTGGCCTGTGCGCCATCGCGCTGGGCGTGATGATGCAGGCTGGATGGCCTATGTCGGTCGCCATTCCGCTGACGCTGCTGCTCGGACTGCTGTGCGGATTACTTAATGCCGCGCTGATTCACTACACCGGCATCAGCCCTCTGGTGATCACCCTCGGCACGCTCTACCTCTACGGCGGCGGCGCGCTGCTGCTCTCCGGCATGGCGGGCGCGACGGGCTACGAGGGCATCGGCGGCTTCCCGGACGGCTTCACGGCGTTCGCTAACCTCACGGTGCTGGGTCTGCCGATCCCGCTGGTGCTGTTCGCGGTGATTACCGTTTTCTTCTGGCTGATTACCCACCGCGGGCGCTTTGGCCGTCACCTGTTTTTGATCGGGCAAAACCCGCGCGCGGCGCGCTATGCGGCGCTGTCAGTGAACGGCATGCCCTACGCGCTGTACGGGCTGGTGGGCGTGGCCTCGGCGATTGCCGCGCTGGTGATGGTCTCCTATTTCGGCTCCGCGCGTTCGGATCTGGGGCGCGATTTGCTGATGCCCGCACTCACCGCCGCCGTGCTGGGCGGGGCCAATATCTACGGCGGGTCAGGTTCGGTTGTCGGTACGGCGCTGGCGGCGCTGCTGGTGGGCTACCTGCAGCAGGGTTTACAGATGGTCGGCATCCCTAACCAGGTGTCGAGCGCACTGTCAGGGGCGCTGCTGGTTGTGGTGGTGATGGGACGTTCGCTGAGTCTGCACCGCGAGTGGGTGCGTTCTCTCTTTAGAAAACTATCCGGAGCGTAAGATGAAAACAAAACTGATAGTCCTGGCAATGGCCCTCAGCTTCGCCTCGGCGCAGGCGGCGGACCGCATTGCCTTTATCCCGAAGCTGGTGGGCGTGGGGTTCTTCACCAGCGGCGGCAACGGCGCGAAAGAGGCGGGGAAAGATCTCGGCGTGGACGTGACCTACGACGGTCCGACCGAGCCGAGCGTCTCCGGCCAGGTGCAGCTCATCAATAACTTCGTCAACCAGGGGTATAACGCCATCATCGTCTCCGCCGTGTCGCCGGATGGGTTGTGTCCGGCGCTGAAGCGCGCGATGCAGCGCGGCGTCAAGGTTCTGACCTGGGATTCCGACACCAGGCCGGAGTGCCGCAGCATCTACATCAACCAGGGGACGCCGGAACAGCTCGGTGGACTGCTGGTGGAGATGGCGGGCAAGCAGGTCACCAAACCAAACGCTAAAGTGGCGTTCTTCTACTCCAGCCCCACCGTCACCGACCAGAACCAGTGGGTGAAAGAGGCGAAGGCCAAAATCGAGAAAGATCATCCCCAGTGGCAGATCGTGACCACCCAGTTTGGCTATAACGACGCCACCAAATCCCTCCAGACCGCCGAAGGGATCTTAAAAGCATATCTGGATCTGGATGCAATCATCGCCCCGGACGCCAACGCGCTGCCAGCCGCGGCGCAGGCGGCGGAAAACCTGAAGCGGGAAGGGGTGGCGATTGTCGGGTTTAGCACGCCGAACGTGATGCGCCCGTACGTTGAGCGCGGCACGGTGAAGGCCTTCGGCCTGTGGGACGTGGTGCAACAGGGCAAAATTGCGGTCAATGTCGCCGATCGCCTGCTGAAAAAAGGCGATCTTAACGTCGGCGACAGCGTGGACGTAAAAAATATCGGCGCGCTGAAGGTCGAACCGAACAGCGTGCAGGGCTACCAGTATGAGGCGAAGGGCAACGGCATCGTGCTGCTGCCGGAGCGGGTGGTGTTCACCAAAGAGAACATCAGCAAATACGATTTCTGACGGGGGAGCAAATGGCTGATTTAGACGACATCAAAGACGGCAAGGATTTTGGCATCGGCACGCCGCAGAAGAATGTGCCTTACACCCTGAAGGGCTGCGGCTCGCTGGACTGGGGCATGCAGTCCAGGCTTTCGCGCATCTTCAATCCGCAGAGCAACCGCACGGTGATGCTGGCCTTTGACCACGGCTACTTTCAGGGGCCGACCACCGGCCTTGAGCGCATCGATCTCTCCATCGCGCCGCTGTTTGGCGAAACCGACGTGCTGATGTGCACCCGCGGCATCCTCAGGAGCCAGGTGCCAGCCGCGACGAACAAACCGGTGGTGCTGCGCGCCTCCGGCGGTAACTCGATTCTGGGCGAGCTGTCGAACGAGTGCGTGGCGGTGGCGATGGAAGACGCGCTGCGCCTGAACGTCTGCGCGGTGGCGGCGCAGGTGTATATCGGCAGCGAGTTTGAGCATCAGTCGATCAACAACATCATCAAGCTTGTCGATGCGGGCGCGCGCTACGGCATGCCGACGCTGGCGGTGACGGGCGTCGGTAAAGAGATGGCGCGGGACGCGCGCTATTTCTCGCTGGCCAGCCGCATCGCCGCCGAAATGGGGGCGCAGTTCGTCAAAACCTACTACGTGGACGAGGGCTTTGAAAAAGTGACCGCCAGCTGCCCGGTGCCGATTGTGATCGCCGGGGGCAAAAAGCTGCCGGAGCACGAGGCGCTGGAGATGTGCTGGCGGGCGATCGACCAGGGCGCGTCCGGCGTGGACATGGGGCGCAATATCTTCCAGTCCAGCGCGCCGCTAGCCATGCTGAAGGCGGTGAAAAAAGTGGTTCATGAGAACTGGAACGCTCGCGATGCGTTCCAGTTCTGGCAGGAAGAGAAACAGGGAGAAGCAAAATGAACGTGACGCTGGTGGAGATCAACATCAAGCCCGAGCGGGTGGACGAGTTTCTGGAGGTGTTTCGCGCCAACCACGAGGGGGCAATCAAGGAGCCGGGAAACCTGCGTTTTGACGTATTGCAGGACCCGCGCGTGAAAACCCGGTTCTTTATCTACGAGGCCTATAAAGACGAAGAGGCGGTGCTGGCGCACAAGCAAACCCCGCACTATCTGGCGTGCGTGGATAAGCTTGAGGAACTGATGTCGGAGCCGCGTAAGAAACGCAGCTTTGTTGGGCTTTTGCCGGAATAAGAGGGGAGTGTTTCTGCGATGAAAACCCCTCACGGCAGATGAGGGGGAAATATTGTTAGTTTGATTTAGACTGTGCAGCCTGCTGCATCTCCTGCACTTTTTTCGCGGCGGCCTGCTGGTTCTGACGAAGCGTGTCGCTGGCCGCTACCAGAAACTCAGGATGGGTCGCGAGGTAAATAGAAATCGCCTCCCCCATTTTTTCAGGATGCGCAGTGAAATAGTCCTCGGCGATTTTGCCGATTTCAGCCTGCTGCTCCGACGTGAAGGCGGGTTTTTCCTGTGCCTGGCTCAGTACAGGTGTTGTAATCGCTGTCAGCAATACCAGCGTGGTGAAAATGGATTTGGTCAGATTCATGTTTTAACTCACTTAATATTAATGTTTTTTGTGACTACGGGCATCACGCGCCCGTAGTCATTGATGCTTTGCCAGACTAGCTGGCAGGTCACCTTGTCCGTACACCAGTTGCTCTGTCGTTGGCTAAACGGAGCCACAACCCCTGCGTCATCAATCGCTTTACCGTTCACCTTGAGGTTGAATAGCGTGACGTAATAAGGGGTTTTGTTTTCAACAATAAGACCGCTGGCGGTATGTCGCCATACAAGCTGTCGATACGCGTCTTCCGGGCTGCCCTTCAACCCGGAAGGGCGGTAGAACAGTTTGAGGTTCGACCGCACCGCCAGCTGAACCTTATCTGGTTCAGCTGCGCCTGACGGGATCGCGGCAATACTTACGGTATAAAGACTTTCACGATCGGACGGTAAATTGTCGTCGGTTTGAACGATGCGAAGCGTGTTTTCTCTGCCTGCCGCAAGTGAAAAAAGCGGAGGGGTAATCGTAAATGCGACATCGCTTGTCTGAGCATTTTCGTTGCCGGACCATATGTCTCCACGCGTAACCTTGGAATTCACCAGGTAGGCGATGGCAGAACGGTTATAGACCGATACGCTTACGCTTTTTTTCTTTTCAGAGATCACGAAACGGGTGCCGCCAACGACGACACCAGCCTGTGCTACTGAGCAGGAAAACAGAAGCAGAATGCACAATTTACGCATAGGTCAAAACAAACGTTGCAGAGGCATTTGCCGTACCAGCAGTAACGGTTCCACCGTTAGCCACATAGCGGGCGTAAAAATTCAGCGTTGCAGTCGTTTCGCCTTCAGCAGGGGTAAATTTTGCGCTCTCATCGCCAAAAGGGATAAGGCTGCGATCGGCGTTATAGATCCCCACCCCAATTCCTGCCGCCGACGATGCTCCTGTCGTTAATGCGAGCAAATCAGCATTTTTGCTGTCCGGCGTTCCTTCGAAATGAACGGTAATGGTTTTCACCGCGCTCGGGCATTTCTCAAGATTGATGGCGAAAGGTTCGAAAACCGATCCATCACCCGCCCTGGCAAACTGCTTGCTCGCTACGCTACCTAAGTTAACGGTGAGCGTTTTCGAATCCGCGGTTACCGCACAGCTATTTTCTACAATTTTACCCAGCACATTCACCGTGCCGTCATGAGCGGTCGCATTGAATCCTGCCAGCCCGAGCAGGAGATGCGTACAAACCAACATAATACGTTTCATTGCCGCCTCTTATTGGTATTTCATATCAAAATACATAACGGCAGTGGCATCCCCGGCCGTCACGACTGTTTTAGTTGATTTGTAGCGTAAAAAGAAATCAAGGGTATTTGTGCCCTCAACCAGAGGGTAAATATCCGAATCGGTATTATTTATGCTGACAGGGTTCTGGTTGGCATCTAATATCTGTACGCCAATACCGGTTGCCATTTTCCCTTCTGTCCCTTTTCCGGTATTGGATAACGCTAACAATGTGGGGTCACTGCTATCGCTGGTTCCGCTAAACAATACTTTCGAACCCGTAATACCTTCGCTACAGTTATTGAGCTTAATATTAAATTTCGCTGCTGCCGTTGTTGTACCTACGGTTGGAAAATCCGCAGGTGAGAACTGCCCTATTGTGACGTCCTGATTCGCGCTGCTTGTATCCACATCACAGGATGAAGCTACAATTGTTCCTGTAAACTTCAGGTTATCGGCAGCATTCGCCGCAGGCAGGCCTGTGAATAATAAGGCCAGACATGCCAGATTAAATTTATTCATCGTGGTCTTTCCTTTATGCAAAATCGATAACCAGCGTTGCCAGGGCGGTAAATAAGCCTTCTTTCGGCTGCTTGCCGGTGGTGCTGATCGGGTAGGCCTTCAGCGTGACGCTGGCGTTACCGCTGCTGTCAACGTTAAACGGTACCGCACTGCTGCTGTTATTTGGCGTCAGCACGGTACCCTGCTCGCTGGTGACCACCACGCCGACATCTGCGTTATTACTGGCAATCGCGTTAGCGTTACCGGATGCCGGGGTTGCCGTCACGCGTAGCGCCAGGTTAGCCGTACCATCGACGTTGGTGCATTTGATGGGGACGTTGAACGATTTGTCCGTCATTCCTTCAGGCTTTTGACCCGTATTTTTAAACGAGGAGCTGAGCAGGGTGCCAAAATCAACAGTAATCGTCTGCCCTGAATTAATACTGCATGTTTGAGGGACGACAACTGCCCCAGATATACTAACTACACTAAGGGGGTATGAACCAATGTAATCAGAAGGTGATGTTGCTCCATAAATCGAAACGACGGTAGTTGAGAATGATGAACTACCTATAAATGGTTTTGCAATATATAATGAAAGAACACCTTTCGAGCCTGTGTCGAAATACGCACCATCGGCACAGTTCTGACTACCACCGGTACCGCCATTATTCCAAACTGAATTCCATGGAGTTGGCATATATCTACTGAGCTTGCCACCTATATAAATATTTGTAGCGACCTCAATGTTGTCATTTACTTTATAATACTGTAATGTTCCATCGTTATGCCCTAAAGGCAATGATGTTCTCGTACTATAATACACTCCATAGAAGGTACCGCTGCATGAACAATGTCCTATGGCTGTTGACAGACCTAAATCCCATGAGTATGCATTAGGAAATGTTTGCCCGGCTTTGTTTTGGTCGGGATTCGTAACGGTGCGTGTACCGAAATTATAATTGAAGTACATAGGGACACGACTATCGGTATAGCATTGTCCTGCCCAACCGCATACTGACCAAATTGTTAAACACGCAGCGATAAATAATTTCAACATATTAATTACATCCTACTACCTGGCGAACCAGGGATTGTTTACTTTGCACCAGGCTATATTTTGCCGAGCATTGGGTTTCTGCTGTATTACCCCATTGCACTTTTAATTCCCCTTCCGGTGACAGGCCAGACACATACGCTTCGCCTTCATCACCGACGATGGTGTCGCCCCCTTTATCGCTGCGGGAGACCACCGCGCCGAACGGTACCGGCTTGCCGTTATGCGTCAGTTTCAGCAGCGCGCGCAGGCCTTTGTGGGCCTTAAACTCGGCGCGAACCAGAGCGCCTTTGGTCGGCACCACGTTGGTGACGGCATCGTCGATATCCAGGTCGTCGCCCATCGAGTTAGTGTCAAGCGCCATGCGGTTCAGACGATAGGTGGTGGCATACGGCACGACGGCATAGCCGCGCAAATCGGTATGCACGCCCGCCTGACCCTCAACGTTGACGTTATCCGCACCGGGTGCGGCAATCAGCACGTTGGTGTCGCCCAGCGGCTGGCTCAGGGTGATGCCGTTGCGATGCGCGACCACGCCGCCGCTCAGGCCGTAGTTCACCTGCTGGTAATCGCCGTTAGAACTGTAGTTGTAGCCAACGTTAGCGTTACCGTAACCCCCGTTGTACTGCAGGCTGGCGCTGCCGCTGGCGCCGGTTCCGTGATTCTGGTAACCCTGCTGTACGCTGTAGTTGAGGTTATTGCTTTCGAGCAACGTGCCGTTGATGCCTGCGTTTTGGGTGGTGGTGCCGTGTTTGTCCGTACTGAGGCTATAGGTTGCATAAGCATTGTTGTTGCTGCTTTGCGAAATGTCGCCCCCTGGGGTCAGCCAGCGGCTCAGCGGAAGAGACATATTCAGCGCGTAAATCTGATCGCTCTCCGGCGCGCCTGCATTTTTGTTGTAGTTATACGACAGGCTGTATGAAATCCCTGCATACGTGCCGCTGTAGCCAACCTGCATTAGCGTGTCGGTGTTATCGGTGTTCCAGTAGCTTTGCTGGCTGCCCGTGATAAATACGGAGCCATAATCATTCAGCTGCTGGGAGACGTTCAGCTGTACCTTGCCGCGTTTGCTGTAGTAAAGGTTGTAGTAGCTGGCCCAGACAGGGGTTTCCTGATCGTCGTCATCGTCGAAATCAGCGGTGTAGCCGTCCATGTGCTTATAAGCCGTGTCGTCCAGGGTATAGAACCCGGATGTGGAGTAACGGTAACCAAGCAGCTGGAAGTTGGTACCAAGATCGTTAAGCGATTTTGCATACAGGAAACGAACCGACTGACCATCGTGGGTGCTGTCGTCCGCCAGGGTACTGTGCGCCTGAGTGACATCGACGGAAATGGCGCCGAAATTACCCATGTTGACGCCGCCACCCAGCACGAATGCGGCATAATCATCGGATAACTGGCTACCGCCATAGGCGGTGAAGCCGTGAGGTAAGCCCCATGTCAGCGTGCCCTGCGCAAAATTCATATCATCTTGCTGATCGCTGTTACCTCGGTATTCCGCAGCGGTGACGGCATATTTGACCCGTCCTTCACGCTGGAGAACGGGAACGGCGGAGTAAGGTACGGAATAGCTGGTTACGCTACCGTCAGACTCCTTGACCTCAACGGTTAAGTCACCGCTTGAAGAGGTGGGGAACAGATCGTCAATGGCAAATGCGCCTGGCGTAACGTAACTTTGATAAATGACATAGCCGTTCTGTTTGATCGTGACCTGGGCATTGCTTTTGGCAATACCGCGAACCGTCGGCGCAAAGCCTCTCAGGCTGTCCGGCAGCATGTTGTCATCCGACGCCAGCTGCACGCCGCGGAACGGCACGCTGTCGAAGATATCCGACGGCGTGTAGCTGTCACCCAGCGTTAACTCGCTCTTCAGCGGAATAATCGCGCGCTGGGCATAGGTGCTAATGTGGTCCCACTTGCTCTTCTCGTCTTTGTTGGAACTGTCGTAGTTCCAGGATGAGTAATCGCGCAGGCGCCATGGACCCAGATTAAGGCCGCTGTTTAGCCCAAGGAAATAGTTATTATCCGAGTTGCCGCCCTGAGTGTGATCCTGGCTGTTTGAGCCGGTGAACTGATAGTTCATCAGCAGAGCATTAATTCCGTCGTCCCATTCCTCCGGGGGAATATATCCGCGAGCATTATTATTCATTGCCGCCTGCGGGATACTTATCTCTAATTTCTGATGCTCAAAATCAAACGAACTTGATGCAGAAGGAATCGCTTTTTCGACATCAACACAGCTATCCTCCGGTGATTTTGCTAATTCCGGGAAGGCTTTGATATTAACGCCCATATTTTGCAGCGCTTTTGGCGTCAGGCAGGCGATGAGTCCGGTATCGTCCGCCGAGCTTTTATCATTTTTTTCACGGGCATTGAAGGTAACATCACGGGTTGCAAGGAATGATCCGTTAAGCCAAATTTCGACACGGTATTTCCCGGCCGCCTGCCCATTACCCTCGAAGCGCGACAAATCTGCCACTGCAGCGGGATCGCTCGCAAGGAATGCCGGGTTGAAATAGTTACCTGCCTGGCTCTGGTTAGAAACCAACGCACTGAGTAACGCCAGGGCTACCGCCGAGAGAGAAAATGATTTTATATTATGTTGGTTGTTACACTTCATGTGTTTGCACCAGTCTTAGGTATTAGCCTGCGCAGGACTGCGTAGGCGTATTTGCGCCAAAATCATTGAGCGTCTGGAACGTAATTTTTCCGTTATTCCCGCCCGGAATATCAACAGTAAGATTGCTTTTTGGAGCGACCATGGAGTTAGGTAACTTTGTTCCGCCGGAATAAAACCTTACTAAGGTGACATAATAAGGTGAAGGGTTGGTTAGCGTAATTTTATTCCCGGATAGCTGGCAACGAAGCGTTTTAGGCGCATCAATAGATGGTGTCGGCAGATGTTTGGGACGAACGAACAGCTTAATTACACTTTGCGTCGCAATTTGCAGATTATTTGCTGAAAGTTTGGATTTATCAATCGACGGAATCGCTTTACTGTTAAGGTAAAATACGCTCTCACGGTCTGTTGGCAGGTCAGGACCGACATACATAATTCGCAATGTGTTCTCTTTATTGGGGTGAATCACAAAAAGAGGTGGTGTGATAATGAAGTCTGAAGATTTAATGCCATCAGGATTATTGATCCATGTCTGAATTAAGAAATCAGTACTTTCAGATGAGTTAGTAATAGGCAGAGAGACTTGTTTATCTCCCTGCGGATAAATAACGCGGGTCGCGCCAAGTGCTACGCCACCGGCATGGGCAAATGTTGTTGAACCTAGCATGAGTAACCCCACCAGGCCGGTAGCGGTTTTTTTCAAGTAAGGATATTTCATTTCTGACTCTCTAATCACTGATAATAAAGGCTAAACCAAACCTGCGTGCTGGCATCACCCGGAATGACGTTTCGGCTTGTCGCCCGATAACGTGCTGTGTAATTCAATACCGTTTCACCCTCTTCTAACGGCGAATATCTAACGGGAGAGGTATTAGGAACCAGTAAATGGCCAAGGGAGTCTGAAATCCCTATTCCCACGCCATTTGATGCTCCTGCGTGATTACCTGTCCGGAAAACGAGCGGATCTTTGCCATCACTTTCACCGGTAAACATAATCCCGACGGTTTTCGTGACATCGGTGGAACAATCTTCAAGTTTAATCTGGAAGTAATGCGGGTCATTCCATTCTCCCAGACTGCTGAATGTATTACTTCGTATTTGTCCCATTTGTACAGTCTGGTCCTGACTATCCGTTGCAACAGAACATCCTGCGTTCACTACCTTGCCATAAAAATGTACGTAGCCATCTTTTATATAATTAGTTAATGGAGCTGCGTGAACCGAAAGGGAGAAGGTAATAAAGAACGGGGTCAGGACGCTGTAAAGGTCGCGACGCATCAATTGCCGCATAATGCCTCCACTGCAAAATTATAAAAAAAAGCCTCCGCGATATGCTGCGG
Organism: Enterobacter sp. 61D5; assembly: GCF_034107965.1. NCBI lineage: Bacteria > Pseudomonadati > Pseudomonadota > Gammaproteobacteria > Enterobacterales > Enterobacteriaceae > Enterobacter > Enterobacter sp. 61D5. Next base: position 19,887 of record NZ_JAWNFK010000011.1, on the reverse strand, counting down.
AGGCCTGCAGCATTATTCCTGATTAGGAATAAATCATATTAAAGGTTGCTACCGCTGCAACGTTACCTGGGGTAGCTGCCGCTTTAGTCGCGATATAATCTACGCTCAGTGGAACCACGTTGGAGCCGTCGATCAGAGTAATGGAAGAGGATTTAACACCCATTGCCAGAACTTTACCGTCCGGTCCGTACAGCTGCAGAGCAACGTTTTTAGCCGCGCCAGCGCCAGCGGTGTTAGCCAGAGTACCGGCTACGTCTGCATCTGACTGGCCGTTAAACATGACTGCAGCAGAAGTGCTGACGGTGGTATCGCAGTCTTCCAGTTTGATCTGGAAATCTTCTTTCTGACCCGCTGCCTGACCAGCTGTAGCCAGACGAACGGTGCGGACCTGACTCAGGGTTACAGTCTGGTCAACAGAGTCAGCAGAGACTGCGCACGCTGCGTTAACAACTTCACCAATAAAGTTAACCGTACCGCCAGCTACAGTTACATCAGCAGCTTGGGCTACAGATACTGCACCACCTGCCATCAGAGCAGTTACAACCATTGCTAATACGTGCTTTTTCATTTGTTTCTCCATTAGATATTAATGATTTTTTTCGCCAGAGCCAGAAACAATACTCACTGCTTTTTTGATGGCGGCGTTATCATTTCCTTTTTTCAATAAGTAAACACCTACTTCTAAATAATTTGGTTCTATGTATTGTTAATAGAACTAAATTATATTTTGTATTCCTTACTGTTCGGTGCGCATTTTTACAGTCGACATGTTTATTTTCAAATTCATTATTGTCTACTTTTGGACTGTGTGTCGTCTTGTCTTTGTTCTTAAAAAATACCCATTTTAAATGAGTGGGTTGAGAGTAATATCCCGTACGCGATATCAAAAATAGATTGGGTGATTTGATGGGGTTTACAGATTTTTATAAAAAAAATAACATTCCGTACATAATATAAAAACAGGATTGGATGATTTGGTGTGTTTTACAGGTTATTCTAAAAAAATTAACAACTCCCCTCCGGCAGGGAGGGGAGTCACTTACGCCTCTTCCACGCTCACCCGCAGCGCTGCCAGCGCTTTACGCGCTGCTTTCAGCACCTGCTCACACTGCTCAACCGTCAGCGTCAGCGGCGGTTCAATGCGGATAGATTTCGAGTTGTTGAGCGTCCCGGCGACCAGCACCCGCTGGCGGAACATCTCGCTTGCGAAGCTGTAGCCGATTTCGTTGTCGACAAACTCAATCGCCATCAGCATCCCTTTCCCACGCGCGTCCTGCACCAGGTCCGGATACTCCCGGCCTAGCTGACGGAAGCCGTCCAGCAGCATGTCGCCTTTCTGCTCCGCCTGCGCGGGCAGGTTTTGCTCCAGCAGCACGTTGATGGTTGCCAGCGCGGCCGCACAGGCCAGCGGATTACCGCCAAAGGTGGTGGTATGCAGGAACGGGTTGTCGAACAGCACCGAGAAGACCTCTTCAGTCGCAACCGTCGCACCAATCGGCATCACGCCGCCGCCGAGCGCCTTCGCCAGGCACAGGATGTCCGGCTGAACGTTCTCGTGCTCGCAGGCAAACATTTTGCCGGTGCGCCCCATCCCGGTCTGGACTTCGTCGAGGATCAGCAGCGCGCCAAACTCATCGCACAGCTGACGCACGGCGGGCAGATAGCCCTGCGGAGGGAGGATCACGCCGCCTTCACCCTGAATCGGCTCCAGGATCACCGCCGCCACGTCGTCGCCGGTTTTACGGCATTCGCTCAGCGCGGTTCGCATGGCGTTGATGTCGCCAAACGGCACGTGGCGGAAGCCCGGCAGCAGCGGCATAAACGGTTTGCGGAAGGTGGATTTGGCGGTAGCAGACAGTGCGCCCAGGGATTTACCGTGGAACGCGCCGCTGGTGGCAATAAAGGTGAATTTCCCGCGCGGCGACTGGTACGCTTTGGCGAGTTTAATCGCCGCTTCGACCGATTCCGTGCCGCTGTTGCTAAAGAAGCTGTATTTCAGTTTGCCGGGCGTTAAGGCCGCCAGCGTTTTCGCGAGCATGGCGCGAAGCGGGTCGAGCAGTTCCTGGCTATGGAGAGGTTGTTTCGCAAGTTGATTCTGTACGGCGGAAACCACAACTGGATTACGGTGCCCCACGTTGAAGATACCAAAACCACCAAGGCAATCGATAAACTCCTGTCCCTGGGTGTCGACAAGCGTGTTAAGACTTCCCGCTTGCCACTCTACGGCTCCGTAATCCCCGCCGGCGGTAACAGATTTGCGATACTCCAGAAACCCTGGATTGACGTGCTCTTTAAAGTAATCGATGACCTCTCGGTTAAGTTGTTTCATCTCCTCATGATCGAGCGTTCGCTTCTCAATGAGATTCAGTGCGTGCGCGGTACAGGCAAGAGCCGAGGCGCTGGAAGGTAACCTGTTCAAAATGTGCTCCCGGGGATCGCGTATCACATGATACTGAATTAAGTATTGCAGGGATTACGCCACTTCAGAGGACTTAACGAAAATCGGGATAAACGCCAGGTTAAAATAATGTTGCACAATATTTAATCATGCCGGAGCAACCGAAACGGGATTTAGCGGTACAGGACTGAGAGGACAAAGGAGAGCGGAAAAGCGCCACTGCACTAAAGAAGTGCATTCCCTGCTACTTAAGTGGGCATTAACTGGTCATGCTTTACAGGTAATTTCTTATCGAAAGTATTTGAAATCAATGAATTATAAAATCGTACAAAAAGTATGGTTTAAGTCAAATTTGCGATCTTCATCAAGTTTAACAACTAAAGATAAATTGTTTACCGCCGAAAAAACATTGACCCACAAAATTAACATTCAAATAACCTGCAAGGGATGCCCACGATGTCCTCTCCAACTTATGTCACCCAGAATGAATATCCTCTGGACGATGACACCACCTTAATGTCTACCACAGACGTCCACAGCTACATTACCCACGCCAACGACACCTTTGTGAAGGTGAGCGGCTACCAGCTCGATGAGCTGACGGGCCAGCCGCACAATATGGTGCGCCACCCCGATATGCCAAAAGCCGCGTTTGCCGATATGTGGTACACGCTGCAGCAGGGCGAGCCGTGGAGCGGAATTGTCAAAAACCGGCGCAAAAACGGTGACCACTACTGGGTGCGTGCGAATGCGGTCCCGATGGTGCGCCGCGGGCAGGTGACGGGCTATATGTCCATTCGCACCAAAGCTACAGCGGATGAGATTGCCGCCGTGGAGCCGCTCTACCGTGCGCTGAACGACGGGCGCTGTAAGAAACGTGTGCACAAGGGGCTGGTGGTTGGAAAAGGCTGGCTGGGTAAACTGCCGGCTATGCCGCTGCGCTGGCGCGTGCGCAGCGTGATGGTGGCGCTTTTTGCCGTTCTCGCCGCCACGCTGATCGCGACCTCCGCCGGGTGGATGCCGCTCGCCGCAGCCGCTCTGGTCATGCTGCTGGGGACACTGCTGTTTGAGCAGCAGATTGTCCGCCCGGTAGAGAACGTGGCGCGACAGGCCCTGAAGGTCGCCACCGGGGAGCGCAACAGCGTGCAGCATCTGAACCGCAGCGACGAGCTGGGGCTGACGCTGCGCGCGGTTGGGCAACTTGGCCTGATGTGCCGCTGGTTAATCAATGACGTGTCGAGCCAGGTGGTGAGCGTCCGTGACGGCAGCGACAGGCTGGCGCAGGGAAATGAAGACCTGAACGATCGGACGCGTCAGACCGTGGCGAACGTGCAGCAGACCGTCGCGACAATGAACCAGATGGCCGCTTCGGTTCAGAGTAACTCTGAAACCGCTGCCGAGGTGGATAAACTCTCCGTGGCCGCGAGCAGCGCGGCGACGAAAGGGGGCAACGCGATGCAGACCGTTGTCAAAACCATGGATGATATTGCCGACAGCACGCAGCGAATTGGCTCGATTACTTCCCTGATTAACGATATCGCTTTCCAGACCAATATTCTGGCGCTGAACGCGGCGGTTGAAGCGGCAAGGGCAGGGGAGCAGGGCAAAGGATTTGCCGTGGTCGCGGGCGAAGTCCGCCATCTCGCCAGTCGCAGCGCCAGTGCCGCGAATGATATTCGTAAACTGATTGATGCCAGCGCCAGCAAGGTGCAGTCCGGCTCTGAGCAGGTTCACGCCGCAGGCCGCACAATGGATGATATTGTCGAGCAGGTGAAAAACGTGACGCAGCTTATCGCCCAGATCAGCCACGCGACCTCCGAGCAGGCAACCGGACTGTCAGAGTTGACCCGCGCGGTGGCCGAACTCGACAGCATCACGCAGAAAAACGCCGACCTGGTCGAGGAGAGCGCCCACATTTCTGCGATGGTGAAGCACCGTGCCGGACGCCTCAAGGATGCGGTGACCGTGCTTCATTGAGTCAGTAATTTTCCTAAAAAAGCCGTTTATTCCGTAAGGAATAAGCGGCGTTTTACTTGCTGTATGTGACTATTAATGTATTTTATTGTTAAGTTAATATTAAATAACTAAAGAAATCGCCTTGGTTATTTATCCCTGCCTAAGTCAGTTCTTCAGAATGCTATTTCGAAAATACCCGGTTTGACGGTCTGGTAACGATCGATGAGGCAATATTAATAGCCTTTACCTATCCATTGCGTGGGTTATGAAATAAAAAAACGATCAAACTCATAAAGTTAGCGTAATCGTTACCGATAACAGCGATCGTCTGAGAAATAATCACATCGATGGAGAAAATATGTTCTTACATGACGTAAAGATCGGCACGAAATTATTTCTGGCGTTTGGGTTCTTTATTGTCCTGATGGCGATCAGCGCGAGCCTGTCTCTGATAAGCCTGAACCGGGCTAATAACGGGATGCAATCGATTATTACCAGCGATTATCCGACCACGGTAAAAGCGAACCAGTTAATCGATAACTTCCAGGAATTTATTAGCACTCAACAGCTGATGCTGCTGGACGAGCAGGGCACTTACACGGGGCAATCTCAGCAGCGCCTGAAAGAGATCAGCGAGCACATCACGGTGATTCTGGGCGAGCTGAACAACGCGCTGCAGGATCAAAAGTCTCAGCAGGTGCTGGCGGAGATCCGCAGCGTGCGCCAGCAGTATCTGGACTCGCGCTACCGCATTTTGCAGGCGGTGCAGAACAACAATCGTGCGGGCGCTATTCAGGAGATGATGACCACCACCCTCGCCGTGCAGCAGGCTTATAAAGCGAAGGTGAAGGAGCTGATTACCATTCAAAACAGCGAGATGCAGAGTGCCGGCGCGCAGGTGGAAGGGGATTTCAGGTCTAACCGACTGCTGCTGATCCTGCTCACGCTCTTTAGCGTCGGGGCAGGCAGCCTGATCGGCTGGTTTATCGTGCGCGCTATCACTCGTCCGCTCGGCGAGGCGGTGCATTTCGCTAAAGCCATTTCCGAGGGCGATCTGACGGGCAGCATCACGCCACACGGCAAAGACGAAACGGGTCTTCTGCTGCATGCGCTGATGGAGATGAAAACGCGACTGCTGGACATTGTGCAGCAGGTGCAAACCGGCTCGGAGAATATCTCCAGCGCTGCCGCGCAGATTGTCGCCGGGAACCAGGATCTGGCCGCGCGCACGGAAGAGCAGGCAAGTTCTGTAGAACAGACCGCCGCCTCGATGGAGCAGATCACCGCGACGGTGAAAAATACCGCCTCGCATACCGGGGAAGCGACCAACCTCTCGGCGGACGCCGCCACGGTGGTTAAAAACAACGGCGAGATGATGAAGCAGGTGACCAGCAAAATGCGCCTGATTAACGAGACGTCGAACAGGATGTCCGACATTATCGACCTGATCGACGCCATTGCGTTCCAGACCAACATTCTGGCGCTGAACGCGGCGGTGGAAGCGGCTCGCGCCGGCGAGCACGGTCGCGGCTTTGCGGTGGTGGCGGGTGAAGTTCGCCAGCTTGCCCAGAAGAGTGCGTCATCTGCCAGCGAAATCCGCGAGCTGATTGAGAGCTCCACCAGCCAGACTCAGGACGGGATGAACCTGGTCGAAAAAGCGAGTGGGCTGATCAACGGGATGGTCGGTAACGTGGAAGAGATGGACGCGATCCTGCGCGAAATCCGCCAGGCCAGCCACGAGCAGACGGAAGGTATCTCGCAGATTAATAGCGCGATTGGCCTGATTGATGCCACCACCCAGCAGAACTCCGCGCTGGTGGAGGAGTCCGTCGCGGCGGCGGCATCGCTTAACGAACAGGCGATGCACCTGAAGGAGCTGGTACGCGTCTTCCGCGTGAGCGAGCACGCTCCGGCTTAGTCCAGCTGGGAGATCTCTAGCGCCGCGCGGTCAATAACGCCGATAATCTGCTTGAGCTGCGCGTCGCTAAGCTCTCCCTGATTCACCTTCAGGTCTAACACCGCTTTGAAGTTATCCAGCGCCCGCTTCATCTGCGGGTTTTTGCGCAGCTGAAAACCGACGGAACGGGCTTTGATACGCACCTGGATCTGTTCCAGCTGCTCCCTGTTTTCGTCCAGCCAGCGTTGTCCTTCAGCGGTAATCGTAATCGTCTTACGACCGTTCTCTTCTTCCGTAATGGTGATAAAGGCCTGATCCTGAAGATAATCCAGGGTCGGGTAGATCACTCCTGGGCTCGGGGTGTAATTCCCCTGGGTCAGATTCTCGATCTCTTTGATCAGCTCGTAGCCGTGGCTCGCGCTGCGGGTCAGAATATCCAGAATCACCAGCCGCAGATCGCCGTGGCCGAAAAATCGCGGTCGGCGCCCGCCGCTGTCGTGTTCGTGTCGCATAGTAGCTCTCTCAATTTGATATATCTAAACTATATCTAAGATATATTCAGATGCAATCTAAAAGATCTTGCATTTTTGCTTATTAGTAATCATTATCATTTGAAAATTGATTTAGATATATCGTATTCACCAGAGAAGGGGCTAAAAATGGCATCTACCCGTTACCCACAGCGTGTTCGTAATGACCTGCGCTTTCGCGAGCTGACGGTGCTCCGCGTAGAGCGACCCAGCGCGGGTTTCCAGCGCATTGTTTTAGGCGGCGAGCAGCTGGAGGGCTTTAGCTCCCGCGGTTTCGACGACCATACCAAAGTCTTTTTCCCTGCCCCTGGCGCGGTGTTTGTGCCGCCGGTGGTCACCGATGAAGGCATCGACTGGGGTGAAGGCGTACGTCCTCAGACGCGCGACTACACGCCGCTGTACGACGAGGCAAACCATGAGCTGGTGCTCGATTTCTTCGTTCATGACGGCGGCGTTGCCAGCCGCTGGGCGGTTGAGGCGAAAGCGGGAGACAGGCTGACGATCGGCGGCCCGCGCGGTTCGCTGGTGGTACCGGAGGATTACGCCTGGCAGCTGTACGTGTGCGACGAGTCCGGCATGCCCGCGCTGCGCCGACGCTTAGAGAGCATTGCTAAACTGCCGGTTCGCCCGGAAATTCATGCGGTAGTGACGGTTGGGGACGACTCTTATAAGGATTATCTGGCGCACCTGAGCGAATTCAACATCACCTGGGTGGTGGGCCACAGCGAGCAGGCGGTAGCGGACCATCTGGCGGCGCTGGCCGTTCCGGGGGAAGATTACTTTATCTGGCTGACCGGGGAAGGGAAGGTAGTGAAGACGCTGAGCCGTCAGTTTGAAACCGATGCGATTGACCAGCAGCTGGTGCGTGCCAGCGCATACTGGCACGCCAAATAATCAGGCGGCGGAATCCAGCTGCGCTTCGCTCACCTGATGTTCGAGCGAGGCGCGGACCTCGTGCAGGGCTTTCTCCTGCTGAGCGAAGTACGCTTCCATATTGTTCAGCGACGAGACCAGAAGCCAGGACTCCTCTTTCTCAAGCTCCGCCAGCTCGTTCACTAAAGTGTCTATCTGCTCGCGAACCTGCGCCATTTTTTTGCGGATACGTTCCAGATCGTTCAACCTGTCGCTTGCCATCAGTGGCTCAAAGCCCTGCTGCAGGCGCGCCACCAGTGAGCGAATGGTTTTAACGTCGCCACGCTGCTTCGCCTGGTTGAGCTGGACCATCATCGCGTTAGCTTCCTCTTTCAGGTCATCCGCCACCAGATCCGGGTGGCAGAGCTTGCTCGCCTGCCGCCAGAGACGCTTGAGCTCGTTCCGATCCTCTTCCGAAAGATCCTTACCCTTGCGCAGCCGCACTTCGGCATCGTGATGCTGCTCGCGATATTTCTCGTACTCTTCGTTAGCGTCGTCGCGCGCCTGACGCGCAGGCTCCTCTTCGCGCGTTAAGCCGCTCTCCAGCTCCAGCGCTTCGGCCAGCAGGTTGGCAATCAGATTGCTTTGCTGCTCCAGATGCTTACGCGCCTCAGCGGCCTGCACTGAGTCGGCCGGTAGATCGCGCCAGCGCTGGGTGAGCGTTGCCAGCACCTCTACCGCCTGCGCCATATAGCGCTGGCAGCGACGGTAATCTTCCTCACGGCGACGCGCTTCCGCCTGCTGACGGCGCAGGTTCAGCTCGGCCAGGGTTTTACGCAGAGCGAGGATCTGCTGCATCAGCGGCCCGAGGCGAGAGAAATAGAGATCGTTGAACTCATCAAGCTGCTGCACCCGGGCGTTGCGGCGGTCAATCAGATCGCGCAGACGTTCTTCCAGCGCCTTAAGCTCCAGCTTGCTGGCGGCCACCTGCGGATCGCGCCACTGGGTCACGGCGCGCTGGCCCTGAAGCCAGGCGGTAATTGCCGCCATCGCAGCGGTGTAGTTCTTCTTTTCAAGCGCCACGACGATTGCCTGTAGCTCATCGTCAAACGCTTCATTTTTCAGCCGTGTCAGCTGGCTCTGGATGATGTCGTCATCTTCCAGTTCAATGGCATTTTTAATGATTTCTAGCCGTTTGATCGGTGTGCTCATGATGCCTTTCGCTTTGGCGCTTAAGTATTTGAGTTAAGGTTAGTTGTTGTAAAAGCTACAGGAAATAATACACACGGATGATGATCGGCGCGATGGGGGATTTCTTTAGTTTTTAGGGTTTGTGAGTAAAGAGACAGGATGGTTTGCGTTCCCCGTTCCTGCTCTGCCAGTGCTTCCACGCTTCGCCATGGGATTCGCAGCGCTTTCCGTGCCTGAGGAGCATCATATAGCAATGGGTATTTCATTGTACAAATCGTATTCGTGAATTCCTCAAAATCCAACGTCACGCTCATTTTTATTACACTAAACCTAAATTTATTTTTTTCTAGTTGACCTTTATATCTATGAGTGATTTGTTAATAACATTCCGGGACGTTAATGCCCCGGCTTGTCTCCCGGGAAATAAGAAATGGTATATATAAAGGTAACGGTATGCGATTTTTAAAATATATAATTCTTCCAGCAATAGTGAGTCTTTCTGGCTGTAGCACTTTCTTTCCTGAGCCGAAAATGTACACGCCTCCTCCGAATAGCGAGGATGTGGCTAAGATTCGCCTCATTGGCCCGCCGATGAGTTATGGCATCTATCAGTATGATAAGACAGGTAAAGAAACTGGTGGGTGGGTACTTAAGCACAATCGCTATCTGAACCCTTTCCTTGGGTCGACAAAAGATATTGGTCTCCCTAAAGTGACGGGCAAGAAATATGATAAAGACTATTTTGAAACGCTGATTGTGCCAGATGAAAAAACGACTGTTCAGCACGCTTTATACCAGGGATGTAATGTCTCGCTCACCTTCACGCCAGAAAAGAAAAAGATTTACGAAGGCCATATTAGCTATAGCGATAAAACGGGATATTGCGTGCTTTATATGAAAGAAGTCGCGCTGGATACCGTCAATGGTATTTATATTGAAAAGGATTTTGTACAGTGAGAACCATAAATGTCTTAGGCGTGGCGTTAGTCTGTCTCCTGAGCACCTCTTGTGCATCAAACTACGATGGAACTAAAGCAACAAGCCTGGCGCAGTATTCTGAAAAAGAGATAAAGCAGAAGCTGATCCCAGAGGTCACGACCCGCAAAGATGTACTGATTGCTTTTGGCGTGCCTGCCAATACGGCTGACTACAATAATACGCGCCACTGGGAATATACGTCGCAGATCCTCGACCGTCGTATCTATCTCATCATTCCACTTAATCTGGACCGCAAGCAGCAGCTGTCCGTTGATTTTTCTGACAAAGGAATTCTGACTTCATACAACTACATCGAAAAATAACGTTTAAAATCAGCCAAAAGGCTGGCGAGCGTCGTCAGCCTTGAATCTTGCAGCCTCAGCTAACCTCGCTGTAAATCCCCACCACGCGACCCACCGTTTTTATCTCGTCGATACCGCATTCAAACGGAACCTTGCCGCCCGCCACGTGGAGTTTTTTACCCGGCAGCAGCGTGAGGTCGCGGATGCTGGCGGTGCCTTCAATCTCAACCAGCCACAGGCCGTCGGTTAACGATGCTTCTTTTTCAATAAAGTGCAGCTTCCCCTCCGCCCGAACGGCGATGCCGCGAGCCAGCGGTTTGTTAAAGAAACCAGAATCGATACTCAAAGTGGTATTTTCTTCCAGCTTTCCATCCCTCAGTGTGAATGCGGAAACCGAAACCGGATCGCCCGGCGCGGGGTTACCTTCAAACTGTGCTCCTTGTCCGGTCATCAGCCAGCGAAGGCTGGCACCGGTGTCCAGCGCGCACTGAACCGCAAAGTCGTAAGAGACGGTACCGCGCGCATAGCGGTTCTGAAGCGAGCTGGCGGCGATATTAAAGTGCCGGGCCAGCTGGATTTTCTGCGTGAAACCATATACCTGACAGATTCTATCGAGTAACTCTTCATTATTCACTTGAGAATCTATAATCAAAATATATTCCTTTGGGTGTTTACTAATACTCATTTGAGTATTAGTATCATTACAAATTCGGGCAATCAGCGGCAGGCGTTGGCAAACAGAGGCTAATGATTGCAGACATTATCAAAATGGGAATCATGCAGCATGGCATCTGAAATCGCAATCATCAAACGGCGGAAAATACCGTGCTGTGCCCGTTTTCAGCGCACTAGCGTGCGTGAATTTACGCGAGGGGAGATATGGCGATAGAAGCTGCCCGTGCAAGGGTTCCACTTAGCGTGGGAGCGCGTCTTAGCGGGCTTAACCACGTCGCTGAACTGCGCGCTCGATACGGGGGCGATAGCGGAAAAGATCTGGCGCGGTTTATGGCTGAAATGCGCGATAGGCGCGATCCCTGTTTTGAGGAGAACAGCAGGGCGCTGGCCGCCCTCTTTTTCCTGGCGAGATTGCCCGTCGCCCGCCACGAGTGCGATATCAGTGAGCTGACGACCGAAGAGAAACGGGCGCTGATTAACGCCATGAACCATTTTCGTGCTGTTGTGAGTTTATTTCCTGAACGGCTGACCATGCCGATATAACCCAACCCAAAAACTAATGGCGTAAACCCGCCGGGCACCCTATTGCCTGAAATTAAGGAGAACGCGTGATGCGAAACAGTGAAAACCGCCCTTATCCGATCGGAAGTGAAGAACTGAAACGCCTGCTGGCGGAGGCAAAAACAGAGGAACGATGCGCGCGAGCCCTCGCGGTCTCCCTGCGTCTGGAGGCGCTGGCGAGCCATATCTACAAAACCGGCATGAGCGGGGAAGACGTTGCCGAACTGCTGTGCCATGAGGCGGCTCGCTACGAGCGCGAATCCCAGGAGCTGCACTGATGGCCGATTTTATCGATCTTGCGCAGGCGCGCGAGCAGGAAGACAGAGAGCGATACATTAATCGCGCCCGCAGACGACCCGCATCGCCTTCGCGTTTCCTCTGCGAGGACTGCGAGGCGCCAATACCGGAGGCGCGCCGAATAGCGGTGCCCGGCGTAGCCCTGTGCGTGACCTGCCAGGAGATCGCGGAAATGAAAAATAAACACATCCGGGGAGGATAAGTTGGCTACGTCATTTGCTTATCCGTGGAATGCCCCACGGTCGGCCATTGCCAGCCCTTACCTCACCCATGCCCAGCTGCAGCGCCGCGATCGCCTTTTCGCGGCGCTGCAGCTGGCAAGAATTGCCCTTTCACAGCAGCCCGACTGCGTACGCTTCGAAATCTGGCGCACGGTTGACGCCCTCGAACAGCATCGGGGCAGCCCGCAGGCTAACGCCTTTTTGATCCGCTTCTGTAAAAGGATGTTACCTCGCCTGCGGCGGGTCTCCGATCGCTATGCCTGCACAGGACTGCACGACGAAGTTTCCAGGGCCGTGTTCGACGGCCATTTCGACACTCAGCTTCTGCAATACCTCGCCTCGCGGATGGTCGAACTGGTTGCCCGCTATAACCGCCTTCCGGATATGTCCCGTGCGGACATCGACCTGCTGGCCGCAGATATCGCCAGCTTTATTCGCGGCGAGCTGGCGAATATTAACGATGCTGAAATGGGCGAATACCAGACGCTGTACGTCTGGTATCAGCGCGCCGGACTGATCGCCCGACAGTTCAACGTGTCGCCACCGCACTGGGAGCGGGTGTCGAAGACATTTTTCAACAAAGATGACGTTGCCGCGGCGGTGATCCGCATGTTTTCCGAGGCGTGGTGGCGCGGGCGCCTGCGTCGGGTCGCGGCTGCCTGGCGCGAACATCTGCAGATTGCCCTCGGCAACGTCAGCAAACGGAGAGCGGCGTATGCGAGCAAACGCTGCGTGACCGAGTGGCGCGAGCAGAAGCGCCGCACGCGCGAATTTCTCAAGGGCATGGAGCTGGAAGATGAAGAGGGCAACCGCATCAGCCTGATTGAAAAATACGACAGCTCGGTGGCCAACCCGGCGATACGTCGCTGTGAACTGATGACCCGCATCCGCGGGTTTGAAAATATCTGTGAGGCGCTGGGCTACGTGGGCGAGTTCTATACCTTAACCGCGCCCGCGCAGTATCACGCAACGCTGAAATCAGGCTTCCCCAACGCGAAGTGGAACGGGGCCAGCCCGGCGGATACGCAAATCTACTTTACCCGCCTGTGGGCGCGTATCCGCGCAAAACTGCACCGGGACGGGCGCCGTATCTTTGGTATCCGCGTTGCGGAACCCCATCACGACGGTACGCCCCACTGGCACATGCTGATGTTTATGATGCCGGAAGACGTCGAATGCGTTCGCCGGATTATCGGGGATTATGCCCGGCAGGAGGATGCCGTTGAGCTGCAGAGCGAAAGCGCCAGACAGGCTCGCTTTCACGCGAACGCGATCGATCCGCAGAAAGGCAGCGCTACCGGCTATATCGCCAAATACATCTCAAAGAATATCGACGGCTATGCGCTCGATGGCGAGACCGATAGCGAAAGCGGCGGGCTGCTGAAGGAGACGGCGTCCGCCGTGTCGGCCTGGGCGGGACGCTGGCACATTCGCCAGTTTCAGTTCATCGGCGGCGCGCCGGTAACGGTCTACCGCGAGCTGCGGCGTCTGGTGGATACCGAGGCCGCGCGCGGTCTGAGCGTTGAGTTTGCCGCCGTCCAGGAGGCTGCCGACGCCGGGGACTGGGCGGGTTACGTTACTGCGCAGGGCGGGCCGTTTGTGCGTCGCGATGATTTACAGGTGCGCACGCTGTATGAGCCGCGCGCCGGGTTTAACCAGTACGGCGAGGAAACGGTCCGCATCCGCGGCGTGTACGATTCTGCCGTTGGCGCGGGCAGCCCAGTTTTAACCCGACTCACGCAGTGGAAAATTGTGCTGAAGCGGGCCGCGGATCTTAAGGGTGTGCCTGTATCCTCTCGGAGTTCTGTCAATAACTGTACGCAGACCGATCTTTCTCAACCCCTCAGCCGACGTGCGAGGCGGGCGTTAACCGAACGCATCAAATTCATCCGCCCTGGCGCTACAGCGCCCGTCGTCTTCGCGAGCGACCCGCAGAACGGGGTACCGGAGAAGGTGATCGATGAGATACGGCTCGCCACCGGGATAGCCATCAGCCGGGCAGAAGCCCTGCATCTGATGGCGGGAGGCATCAGCCGCTTCAACGATAAATGGTGCAGGGGCGCAGCCGACGGATCGCTATTTCCGGCACCGTGTTCTTACCAGCAAAAGGCGCGGAAAATCCTTGAACGTATTGGGTATTTAACGGATCTCTTCGCTCAGAGAGCCCGCTAATCTCCATCCATATCATGTACATACCGTCAAGGGTTCTGATTTTTCGCTTCACTCTTTTTATGAATACGTGCTACTGTATGTTTATACAGTATCTCGTGGTGGAGGTTGTGTGGACAGAGAGTTGAACGAGCAGGTCATGATTGAACGAGTCGAGCTGATTGCGCGACTGACGACGGAAGGAACGTGTCAGGAAAGAGATCGTGAGATTGCCCTGAATTTGATTGCTGAGATTGCGCGGGGAAATTTAATCAAGAACAACGCATTTACCGTTGTGTTCTCAGCATCGCCTGTTCCGGAACGAATCAAAAAAGAGGGCAACGTTCGGGTGAACATTACTCTCGATAAAGATCAGCAGATTGGCCATGCCGTCGTTGAGGCCTTTCAGTGCGAACTGACCCGCAGAATACGATCCCTGTTTCCGTCATCGCGGGTGAACGTGAAAATCGGATCGGTGACGGGGGTCGAGCTCCAGGGGCTTGAAAAAGAAGCCGATCGCGAGGCGCTGGACGCTATCCTCCGGGAAGTCTGGGAAGACGAGAGCTGGCGCTAGCCCCGGCGTCATCACCCGTACCAACACCCTCATTCCTGTTTTGCGCTTCCGTTGAATCACGCTTCGCCGCTCGCGGACGATTTGTTGTGCCCGCGATTGTCCATCCGACAGCGATAGCGAAAAGCATGCTGGCCCGGGAAACTCTACGGTACCTGGAAACCGGATGTTGGGAGCGTCTGATGAAAATCTATGCAATGCAGGGGGACACGCTTGATGCCGTTTGCGCCCGCTTTTATGGGCGCACGGCTGGCGTCGTTGAAGCCGTTTTGAAGGCCAATCCTGGCCTCGCGCAGTTAGGCGTTATCTTGCCTCACGGCACGCCGGTAGAGATGCCGGAGGTGAATAGCGCCCCCACAAAAGAATCCGTAAACCTATGGGACTGAGCCTGGAGAAAATCACCACGGTTATCGCCTACTGGCTGGCCGTGGCGCTGGCCTGGTTCGGGGCGATGTCTCCTGAAAAAGTCGCGCTGTACGTGGGGAGTCTTTGCGCCATTTTTACCGCATTAACGAATTACTGGTTTAAGCGAAAAACCTGGCGCTATCTCCAGTCTCTTGGCCTCGATAAGAAGAGCATTCGTGAACTCAATCATTAAGCGTTGCAGCGTCGCCGGCGTGCTGGCCCTGGCGGTGCTGATGCCTGACTTTCGATTACTGAAAACGTCCCCGGAAGGATTGGCGTTGATTGCCGATCTCGAAGGATGTCGCCTTTCACCCTACCGGTGTAGCGCCGGTGTATGGACGTCAGGCATCGGCCACACGGTAAACGTTGTGCCGATGCGGGACATTACCGAGCGTGAGGCTGCGGTAAACCTGGTCGCCGATGTGCTCAACGTTGAGCGGCGTCTGGCGGCGTGCGCGCCGTTGGAGATGCCGCCCCGGGTCTATGACGCGCTGGTGATTTTTACCTTTAATGTCGGCGCTGGCGCCGCCTGCCGTTCAACGCTGGTGTCCTTTATCAAACGTAAACAGTGGCCGCAGGCATGCGGGCAGCTTACCCGCTGGGTGTACGTCAACGGCGTCAAAAATGCCGGGCTGGAAAACCGCCGGGTCCGCGAGAAGGCCTGGTGTATGAAGGGGCTGCCGTGAGAACGCTCATGCTGGCGCTGGCCGGGCTGCTGGCCATCGCGCTGTGGCTTCGTCATGACAACCTGAACCTGTCCCGTTCCTTAGCCACGGCCAACCGGGTCGCCAGCGAGCAAAAAACGGCCCTCGCCACGCTTAACCAGCAGCTGTCCCTGTCGCAGCGGATGGCCAGAGCAAATGAAAACGCCCAGGTCAGGCTCCGTGAGGAGCTTGTTACCGCGGGCGAGGAGAGGGCAAGACGGGAAGCGACTATCGGGAGATTACTCAATGAAAATGAAGCGTTACGCCGCTGGTATACCGCTCAGCTGCCTGATGCTGTCCGCAGGCTGCACACCCGCACCGCCTGCGCCTCCGCAGCCCATTGTTTACAACGCCTGCCCGAAGGTGGGCCGCTGCCCGATGCCGGGAAGCGAGCCCGCCACTAACGGCGATCTCAGCGCGGATATTCGCAGGCTGGAATACGCCCTTATCGCCTGTGCGCTGCAGGTTGAAACCATCAAAGACTGTCAGGATAAACTCGATGCACAAACTCAAGAGCCTGCGTCAGGCATTAATTGACGCGATCCCCCAACTCAATGCCAACCCGGAGCGCCTGCAGATGTCGGTCGGAGGCGGCAATATTGACGCCCGACTGGCCTCCTCGCTCTCCTTTGAAAAGCGGTATGCGCTGAACGCGAAGGTTAGCGGCTTCACCGGCGACAGCGAGGGATTTTTCGTCCCGGTGCTGGCCTGGCTTCGGGAAAACCAGCCGGATATTTTTACCCTCGATGAAGGACGCAAAAACGGCTACACCTTCGCGGTCGTCTTAAACGATGACGATACGATGGATATCACCATCAGCGTGCAATTAACCGAGCGTATTCTTGTTTCCCTGGAGCAGGGCGCTCTGCATGCGACGTATTCCCCCGAGCCGCCGCTGCCGGAGCCCGTCACGCGGCCGAAGGCGCTGTACGTCAACGGCGAGCTGGTCAGCCAGTGGGAGGACTAATTTCCCCGCGCTGAAGGCCGCCATCCGCCTGCCGTCTGGACCGCTTGTTGTATCATCCCGCAGAAAACCCCGTCTCGTTGCTGCCGTTCCTCCTGAACGGCATTCTCTTCTCATGAATACATTAACTTCCATGAACGGCATCGCTCGCGCGATCCGCAATCTTATTCGTATCGGTGTTGTGACCGATGTTGACCTCAACAGAGGGCTTTGTCGTGTCCAGACCGGCGGGATGAAAACCACCTGGCTGAACTGGCTAACCTGTCGTGCGGGACGTTCGCGCGTCTGGTGGGCTCCTTCCGAGGGAGAGCAGGTGCTGCTGCTGGCCATCGGCGGCGAGCTTGATACCGCCTTTGTGCTGCCCGGCATTTTCTCTGACGACCATCCGGCGCCGTCCGGGTCACCTGACGCGTTCCACGTCTCGTTCCCTGACGGCGCGGTGATCGAGTACGAACCCGGGCGCGGGGCGCTGACGGTTGCAGGCATTAAAACGGCTGACATTACCGCCTCTGAATCGCTGACCGCCACCGTGCCGGAGGTGCGGGTGACGTCAACGTCCCGCATCACGCTGGATACGCCTGAAGTGGTGTGTACCAACAAGTTAATTACCGCCTCGCTGGAAGTGCAGAAGGGCGGTGTGATGGCCGGAAATATTGAGCATTCCGGCGGTAAATTCACCTCCAACGGGGTGCAGGTGGACAACCACGCGCACGGCAGTGTGCAAAGCGGCGGAAGCTGGACTAAGGGGACACAATGACGGTGCGTTACAGGGGGATGAACAGGCAGACCGGGCTGAGCATTTCAGAGGCTGAACACATCCGGCAAAGCGTGCGCGACATTCTGGTTACGCCGATTGGCTCGCGGGTCATGCGGCGGGATTACGGCTCGCTGCTGGCGGCGATGATCGACAGGCCGCAGAGCCCGGCGCTGCGCCTGCAAATCATGGCCGCCTGTTATTCCGCCATCCAGAAATGGGAGCCGCGGATAAGCCTGACGGCCATCACTTTCGAGCGTTCGGAGAACGACGGGACGTTGTATGTCGATATCACCGGCACGCGCCCGACCTCCGGGCAATCCTTTTCTATCACCATTTCACTGAGTTAAACGCTATGGCTATTGTTGATCTGAGCCAGCTCGCCGCGCCTGATGTCGTGGAGGAGGTGGATTATGAAACGCTGTTGGCAGAACGAAAGGCCACCTTTGTCTCCCTCTATCCGGAAGAGGAGCGAGAAGCGATTGCACGGACGCTGACGCTGGAATCCGAGCCGATTGTGAAGCTGCTGCAGGAGAACGCCTACCGGGAAGTCATCTGGCGCCAGCGGGTTAATGAGGCTGCGCTGGCCGTGACGCTGGCCTATTCTGCAGGTCACGACCTTGATGTTATTGCGGGAAACAATAACACCGAACGCCTGATCATCACCCCGGGAGATGACGCTACCATTCCGCCAACGGCTGCCGTCATGGAGTCTGACGCTGACCTTCGACTGCGCGCGCAGCAGGCATTTGAAGGATTGAGCGTCGCGGGGCCGGTTGGAGCCTATGAATATCATGGTCGAAGTGCCGACGGACGGGTCGCTGACGTTTCGGTTGAAAGCCCTCAGCCTGCATACGTGACGATTTCGGTGTTATCCCGTGAGGGTGATGGCACCGCTCGTCCTGAACTACTGGCGGTTGTTGAAAAAGCGCTTAACGCTGAAACCGTGCGCCCGGTCGGCGATCGTGTGACTGTTCAGTCAGCAGAAATTGTGCCTTACAAGATAAACGCAACGCTCTACGTTTATCCCGGACCAGAAGCTGAACCCATCAGGCAAGCTGCAGAGCAGAAGCTGCAAAATTATATCAGCGCGCAGCATCGCCTTGGACGCGATATCCGCCTGTCGGCCATTTATGCAGCACTTCACGTTGAAGGCGTGCAGCGCGTGGAACTGGAATCTCCCCACTCTGACATTGTACTGAGTAAGTCGCAGGCATCGAACTGTACCTCGTATCAGATAGCGATCGGGGGTTCGGATGAGTGAAAGGCTATTACCCGTTGGATCCTCACCGCTGGAAATCGCCGCTGCTACTGCGCTCTCGAATATTGAGCGAGTGCCGGTACCGCTACGCACCTTATGGAACCCCAGCGCGTGCCCGGTAAATTTACTTCCCTACCTGGCATGGGCGCTGTCGGTAGATCGCTGGGATGAGGCGTGGCCGGAGAGCACGAAGCGCAGCGTCATTATGTCCTCGTTTTTCGTCCATCAGCATAAAGGAACCATCAGCGCATTGCGTCGCGTGGTGGAACCGCTTGGCTTTTTGATTGAGGTGCGCGAGTGGTGGCAGCTCGGTGAGGAGCCTGGCACATTCCGTCTGGTTGTCGGTGTGCTTGATAACGGCATCACTGACGATATGTATCAGGAGCTTGAACGGCTCATTGAGGATGCCAAACCGGCAAGTAGACACATGACCGGGCTGGCTATCAGCCTGAGCTCAACGGGAGAGTTTTATGTCGGCGCAGGATGCTATCACGGCGATGCGCTGGCTGTTTACCCCTACACCACAGAGGAACTTATTGTCGGTGGTGATTATTACCCGGCCTCGGCCATCCATTTGATTGATAACCTGAGAGTGAACGCATGACCGCAAAATATTTTGCCATACTGACGAATCAGGGCGCGGCGCGGCTAGCTAACGCGACGGCACTTGGTACGCAACTCAACCTGACGCAAATGGCGGTAGGCGACGCCAACGGAACGTTGCCAACCCCCGATCCGGCGCAGACGAAGCTCGTCAACCAAAAACGCATAGCGCCGCTGAACCTGCTCGCTGTTGACCCAAACAATACCAGCCAGATCATCGCTGAACAGATTATTCCCGAGAATGAGGGCGGTTTCTGGATCCGAGAGATCGGTCTCTATGACGACGACGGCATTCTGATCGCCGTGGCTAACTGCCCGGAGACTTATAAGCCTCAGCTGCAGGAAGGCAGTGGCCGCACGCAGACCATTCGCATGATTCTAATTGTGTCGAGCACATCGTCAATTTCCCTGAAAATTGATCCATCCGTTGTGCTGGCAACGCGCCAGTATGTTGACGATAAAGTTATTGAGGTAAAGGGCTACGCTGATGATCAGATGAAAAAGCATATTGCTGCTGATAATCCGCATAAACAGTACCCTTTAATCGCCAATGCGTTAAAAGAAATTGCCGATGCAGGGCTGAGCGCAGAGGTTCTCAAAAACCTTGGTTTAGGAGAAG